>QIAK01000098.1:579-4444 GCA_003225515.1 Acidobacteriota bacterium
CAGGTCACGCCGGGAGGGTACTCTGCAAATGGGAGACAGGAGATCTGTTCGGATGAATCGAAGACAGTGGTACACATTTGCAGCATTACAACTAGTGGGTTGTGCTCTCCCTTTTGTAGTTGGACATGACTCGGAACCTGCCGTGATCATTGCAATGATTCTGCTGCTTCCGGGCTCTCTTGTAGCAGGTTTAGTTGTGGGCTTCATGGCTCTGTTCATCGGCGGCTGGGACATATTGCCGGTCTGGGGATGGCTCATCGTGATACCGGTAGTTATAGCTGGAATTAACTGCGCCAGTTGGCATGCAATTCAGGCGTTGCGGAGACAAGCAGTCTGCAACGACCGCTCAACTAAATCGAGAACTGCAACATCCTCATGCTCATGCGAGCCATCGTCCTACGCGTAAGCCGTGCCCAAGTCAACATCGGCAACGAAGTCGTGGGGGAGATCGGGCCTGGGTTGCTTGTTTTTCTGGTCGTCGCCAATTCCGATACGCAAGCCGATCCGGAGTTACCTGGCGGCAAACTCTACAGGCCTACGCATCTTCGAAGACGAAATGGAAAGAGTGTCAGCTGACTCGCGGCACCCTCCGGTTTTAACGATGAAGGCCGCGGCGGATCAAAGCGATATAATCCACGCCATCGATGTCGCTCACCTCTGGCACAAAGGTCGGTCCTTATGAAATCCAATCCGCGCTCGGCGCCGGCGGTATGGGCGAAGTGTACCGCGCGCGCGATACACGGCTGGGACGCGATGTCGCAATAAAAATTCTTCCGGAGTCTTTCGCCCGCGACACCGACCGCCTGCACCGATTTGAGCAGGAAGCGCGAGCAGTTGCGGCGCTCAGCCACCCTAATATCCTCGCCATTTTCGACACCGGCCAGAACAACGGTTCGCCCTTTTTGGTTTCCGAGCTTCTCGAAGGCGAAACCTGCGTACGATCCTGGATCGTGGGACGCTCCCGCAGCGGAAAACCATTGACTATGGGGTGCAAATCGCCCAAGGACTGGCCGCGGCGCACGAAAAAGGAATCGTGCACCGGGACCTGAAGCCCGAGAATATTTTCGTGACCCGGGACGCGCGAATCAAAATTCTAGATTTCGGATTAGCAAAGCTCGCGCAAAAATCAAATGCTGCAACCGCCGATGGAGTCACACTGACGAGTTCCCATACCGCTGCCGGAGTGGTCATGGGCACTGCCAGCTACATGGCACCGGAGCAGGTGCGCGGAGAACTGTCCGATGCCCGAACCGATATTTTTGCGTTCGGTGCGCTGCTATACGAGATGCTGTCCGGTAAACGAGCGTTTCGTCGTGACACTCCGGCCGAAACCATGACCGCAGTTTTGAAAGAAGATCCGCCGGAATTGTCGGATCCTGGACATCCAATCTCCCCGGCGCTCGATCGTATTATGCGGCGCTGTCTGGAAAAAGACACTGACCAGCGTTTTCAGTCGGCCAAAGATCTCTCATTTGCCCTGAGCGCGCTTTCTGGGACAGACTCGAGCGGAACCGCACGAATCAATGCACCGCGTCATAAGATTCCAGCGCTGCTCTGGGCAGCAGTCGCCGTGGCCTTGGTGATTGGAGCGGGCGTGGCTTGGTTGCTGGCGAAACGCCCGATGCCCGCTCGAATGGAATTTGCCATTTCTGTTCCCGGTGAGGTTAGCCATTTGGCGCTCTCCGCGGACGGTTCCATGTTGGCGTTTGTGTCTCCAGAAGAAAATTCCGGCTTGCCAATGGTGTACGTGCAACGCATTGGGTCGCCGACCGCTACAATCCTGCCCGGAACCGAAGGCGCGAGCTATCCCTTCTGGTCGCCAGATGGCGCATATGTGGCATTTTTCGCCAACGGCAAGTTGCAGAAACTAGCAATTTCAGGAGGCACCCCGCAGGTGCTGGCCAACGTTCAATCTGCGCGCGGCGGAAGTTGGGGCAGCCGGGGAGTGATTATTTATGAGCCCGACGCCGGAAGCCCAATCTGGCGGGTGAATGCAGATGGGAGCGGAGTGGCGCCGGTTACGGAACCCATATTCAGTCCTAAAGACCAAACAAACCGCTGGCCGGTTTTTCTCTCTGACGGCAATCATTTCTTATTTTGGGCAGGCAATTTCGGGAACCTGAAGAATGATCAATTTAGCGGAATTTATGTCAGCTCTCTCGATGGAACAGGAAGGAAATTGGTGACCCTTAGTCACTCGAGTTTCAGCCTTGATTCCTCCCGCCTGTTTTACGCGGATGATGAGCGGCACTTAGTCAGCGTGGGCTTCGATAGTCCGAAGGCCGCGCTGACGGGGAATCCAGTCGTGGTCGCAAATTCGGTTGGATACCAACCCTCCACTTATTGGGCGGCTCTGACTGTAGCGAATGGAACGTTGGTCTATAACACCAGCACCGGCTCTGCATTGTCTGTACTAACGTGGATGGATCGCACCGGCAAGGAGTTGGGGCAGGTGGGTGGACCGGCAGTGATGTGCAATCCCACGCTTTCTCCCGACAGCAGCCGGGTCGCTGTGGATGTCAGCGATCAAAAAGCCAACAACGTTGATATTTGGATCGAGAGTACAAAGAGAGCGGAGAACTCGCGGTTTACATTTGATCCGGCTGAGGAAGTCGTGGGCGTGTGGTCGCGAGATGGAAAGGCGGTCGCCTATCGTTCGGCTGGGGGCAGCGCCGGTTTCGGAAGTATCCTGGTGAAACCCGCGAGCGGCTTGGAGCGTGAAAAACTTGTCTTCAAGGTGCTGAACTCGGATGACATCGTTCCGAATTCCTGGTCTCCCGGAGATCAACAGATCATGTGCACTCACCAAAGGCTATCGGGAGACCACCTTGAGTTGGTGCCAGCTGCCGGCGGAAGTCCGACTCCTTTTCAGCTAAGTCCGGGAAGCCAGAAGAATGGTCAAATTTCTCCTGATGGAAAATGGGTAGCCTATGCGTCCGACGAGTCCGGAAACTGGGAGATCTACGTGACTATGTTTCCTTCCGCTGTAGGCAAATGGCAAATTTCGCGCGGCGGTGGCACCGAACCACGCTGGCGGGGAGATGGCAAAGAGATTTTTTATCTTGGACCTACGGGCATGCTCACAGCCGTGCCGATAAATCCGGAAGGAACTTTCTCGACCGGCGCTCCCACGTCTTTATTTCAATTCCACGGGCGCGCGGCGATTTCTTCGACTGACGTTTACAGCTATGACGTCACGAAAGACGGCAGACGCTTCCTGGTGAATCGCTATGTCAAACCCGAGCGCATCACTCCCCTCACAATCGTGCTCGGACAACAAAAATAATCCGCGAACGAGATCATAATGCGAGCCGTCGTCCAACGCGTAAGCCGCGCTCAGGTGAGCGTGGGGGAAGAGGTCGTGGGCAACATTGGGCCGGGTTTGCTGGTTCTATTGGGCGTTGCGAAATCGGACACACTCGCGCAAGCCGAGTACTTGGCAGCAAAGATTACAGGGCTACGCATCTTTGAAGACGAAAATAGAAAGATGAATTTGTCTTTGGCCGAGACAAATGGAGCGGTCCTTGCAGTTTCGCAATTCACATTACATGGCGATGTGCGAAAGGGCAAACGACCTTCGTTTGATGAGGCCGCTCCGCCGGAACTTGCTCGCGAACTCTACCAACATTTCGTTTCCAAAATTCGCGAAGCTGGAATTACCTGCGAGACTGGCCGCTTCCAGGCTATGATGCAAATTGAGCTGGTCAACGACGGACCAGTCACGATTCTACTGGATTCGACCCGGGCGTTCTGAATCGGCCGGGCACCGCCGCGACGGGCCGAACATGATCAGGTTACAGCCGGCATTATCGCGGAGCCGTTAAGTTGCCGCCAAATCCGCTAATTTCAGAGCTTCGACGCAGGC
>QIAK01000099.1 GCA_003225515.1 Acidobacteriota bacterium
GAATCTCGACACCACGTAGCCCGCGAGTCCCGGATAAAGCGCCCTTACGGTCTTGATTGCTTCGGTCTTTTTCCGGCCACCGCTTAGATAGCCCTCGCGAAGAACCTCAATCGCAGAGTCGCTCCAATCGACCGCTGTCGCACTCTTGCTGCGTTCCTTCTCGCGCAGGTGTCGCATGCGGTGCCAGACCTGGGCAGGTACTAGCTCCGGGGTTAGCTGCCGTACTCTTTTGACGGCCTCTTGAGTACCTCTCGGACCATATTTCATCCCGACAACGAGGATCTGGTCTATCTCGTGGAACCAACGGAAGGATTGGCTTTGCTTGTGTCTGTCGGGATTGGTTCCATCTTCCATAGGCAAATCGACCGGTGCATCTGGCTTCCGCTTGCGAGAATCACAGTTGCCCCATACCTATAAAAGGAACCAAAACAGTACCGAACCTATCGAAAATATTTTCGCTACTTTCTGTTCTCGTTCGGGTTCTTCTTGACATCCCTTTCTGTCGGATGGCACGCTTGCGTTAGCCCTCTGGCCGGGTACCACGCAATTGCTGATGTGAGGCACTGGTATGCCAGCCCCCGAACCCGGTCCGGAGTGGGTCCTTTCAGGTGTCAACCCTCGTCCAGACTCGGCCACCGAAAGCGAACTCTTGAAAGCGGCTAGATCAGCGTGGCCGAAGGCATTGGCCCACGTTCGACAAGTTCAATCACAAAATCCATTCAATGACGACGGACTCTTGGTCGCTGAGGTGTGGGAAAGCGTTCTGCAATCTGTTTCCATGACGCTCGATCGGATGAATGGAAGGCGGGGTGAGATCGGGGATCTGGAGGCTTATCTTCTCGGAAGCTTTTACCATCGGCTTAAGCGTGCTCTGAAGAAGGAACAACGTCGTGAGGAAACGATCCGTCTTGTGTCTTCGATCGAGGAGTTGGAAGTTCTTGGTGCGGCGAATCGGGCGGAGCAGCAAGACATTGAAGGCACCCTGCATGCTCAGGAGATTCTTGATCGAATGGACGCGTGGAGTCGCAAAGTTTGGGTTGCACGCGAGTACGGCTATACCTGGAAGCACATTGGCCGAGTTCTGGGAATTCCTGGGGATAGCGTCATGCTTCGCTTCCGACGCCGCATGAAAATTCTACGAACACGTTTGTCTGGAAGTAGATGAAATGCCAATGTGTCTTGGGGCTCTCCTTCAGTTACACTTGGGCTGTTTTTCAGATTGAACTGTTATCGAGTGGACTCTCTCTGAGCACCGAAAGCCAATCCAACGCGGCGGACAAGCGCTTGCTTGATATTCTCCGGCAAGGCTTAGCGACGGAGTTCCCTAATCCCGAGAGGATCGGCTGTCCGGGGAACTCTCTACTCAAGGGTATAGCACAAGGAAAGGTTTCCCTCACTGAAGCAGAGCCTTGGCTTGACCATCTCGGCTCATGCAGTCCGTGCTTCCAGGAATTTAAGAAGTTTCGGAGCCAATCGGCGATCCAGCGCCGACGGGTGCTGATGTTGGTGGCCACCGCTGCTGTCCTGCTCTTCGCGGTGGGGGGATGGTTGTTGGTGCGAACCCGACGCTCAGCAGAGGCGACTGATACGGCCGTCTTGGATCTTCGTGAGCGTTCAGTGGCTCGCGGGCAGAGTCCCTCTCTGGCCGGTGAAGCACCTCTGGAAATTCCTCGAAGCGCTAAGCACCTGATCCTAGATCTTCCGATCGGGAGCAGAGAAGGACCCTACGATGTCGGGTTACTCACTGAAAGGGGCGACCAGCTTTTGCGCTCGACAGGGATCGCGGATCTGCATGATCACATTACTAGTCTGCGGGTCGATGTTAACCTTCGTGACATTCGGCCGGGAGCATATTCTCTTGGGCTTCGACAGCCTAGTCTTGAATGGAATCGATATCCCATCCGGGTGTTTTGATCTTTTGATTCCCGATCTCAGAATTACCGGTTCATGGCATACACAGTAATTTTGAACTGAGAACAATTCGGGTGGTGACTCTTTGCTCCCCTTCGATCCGGACGCCGGCACTGAAGCGCCGTGCGCTTGCGAACTACGCGCTACGACGCAATTGGTTGCCCTCTTCCGGCCGATAAGGAACTTGCTGCGCTTTTTGAAGCCAGTTCGCCAATTCCTGCGGATCGAAATGAATTGTCCCAGCCAATCGAAAGGATGGGAGTCTCCCGGCCGATATACCGCAAAATGGCCACGCCAGGTTGTTTTCCCCGAAAATCATCCCCGTTTGACGTAAATCGAATCTGCATTTATAGAACATCCCCAGGAATACCCAAATCGACTTGAATTTGGTGATTTGGCAAAGGAGTCCGTCATGTCCGCTTCCCAGCCATCGAGGTTCGCTCCGTCTCCCAGTCAGTCTCTGTCAAGGCGTGGATTTGTCTTCGAGCAACTCTTGGACAGCGATGAAGCTGCAGAGTTGCTCCGTATTCACCCAAAAACGTTGCAGCGGATGGCTCGCAATCGCCAGATTCATGGAGTCCAGGTTGGGAAGCTATGGCGGTTCCGTGCCTCCGATCTGGAGGTTTGGCTGAGAACGAAGAAGGCTGGGTGAACCCTAGCCTACAAAGATATTCACCAGCGACCCGCCACTCCACTTGCGCTAAGCTGAGGCAGCCATCCGTGTCGCCTCTCACTAAGGAGGATTGATGAGGCGCACGAGTCATCAGCACGGTAGCCTGAAACTGGCGGATCGCAGGAAAGGAAAGGTTTGGGAGTTCCGATGGAGAGAAGTTCAAATCGACGGTTCGGTTTGTCGAAAGAACGTCGTCGTCGGGACTCTGGAGGAGTTTCCAACCGAATCGGCAGCGCAGTCCGCCGTCGATGCAATCCGTCTAACGATCAATCGACAAACCCCGCAACAACT
>QIAK01000410.1:0-2186 GCA_003225515.1 Acidobacteriota bacterium
TGGCCACTTGTGCCTGGCTGCGGGCTTTGCCCGGAAAGCTCCCAACGCGTACCCCGCGGCAGTTCGGGCAGGCGCAGTTCCATTGGGGAAATCCACCGCCGGCAGCAGAGCCGAGAACTTTGACGCGCATCTTGGAAGTTTAGCAGCCGAGAGCGACGATCTCATTGCGGCCCATAGGACGAGGCCTTAAGCATGGACACGATGACAGAACTTGCAAGCTTTGTGCGGTGCTAGTGCATGAAAAGTGAAAACGCGTGCATGGCGTGGTCCACATTGGACGGGTGAGGGCGTTTTAACTTGCGTTGTCTCGGTATTCGGAAGATACTCAAAACTGCCCGTCCGATACGGGCTTCAGTCCTTCCCCAGCCCTCCCCATTTTTTAAAGCTTAATCGCAGCAGCCAGTCGATAGTCCCGACTCGATGGCGCGCACAGGTTACGCCAGGCGCGTTTAAGAGCGCTCCTGCCTCCTCCTCCGAAACGCACCGCAGGTGAGGTGACTCTCAGAACGCCGGAGGAAGGCCCATCTTTTTCACGATGGCGCGATAGCGCGGGTCATAATGCACGAAGTCAAATTCCGGAACGTTTTGCAGCCAGACCATGTTAGGCGCGTGCTCTACGTAGGCCTGTTCGAGGTGGCGGAGGGTCTCTTCCTTTAGTTTAAGTTGCCCGTAGCAACCAGCGAGCCTGGTCGGTGTAACGTATTTTTGGGCGGCTCTTTGCTGGTACAGGTTCAGGTTCCACTCGAGCACCGCTTGAGAGCCGCCTCGGCGAAAGGCTCGTTGCTCTGCGGCGGCCACTTCTTTTTCGCCAGCGAGCGTTAGCGCCCGCTCCGATTCCTGCTCCGATTCTTTCTCCATCCCTTTGTAGTAGTACGCTGCGGAAAGTAGATCATGCAGGTCGGCATTACCCGGTTGAGCCTCAGTTCTGATGCGCGCCTCGTCCAGTGCTGCGTCAAACCTGCGCGCACGGATAAGTGTCCAACCTAGCTCGTCGGGCTCGGCAAATGGGTCCAGTTCCATCGCTTTCCTTTGCTCCTGCAAGGCCTCGTCCATGCGGTTGAAAGCACTCAGCACATACGAACGCAAGCGGTGAGGTTCGGCAAGACCGGGGTTGAGTTCTATAGCACGCGCGGATTCTCTCTCGGCGGCTTCCCAGTTCCAGCGATAGAAGAGGTAGATGGCGGCGATAGAGTTGTGTACCTCAGCAAGTGAATCGTCCAAGGCCAACGCTTTCTTGGCCGCGATTTCTCCTTGCGGCATCACATCTTCCGGACGCGACCCCCCTGATACCGCCCGCGCGGCATAGTGATCGGCCAGACCGCTCCAGGCGGCGGCATAGTCCGGTTGGAGGTCGATGGCCTTCTGGAAGTAGGGTCCGCTCTTTTCGTACTCGCCGGCAAACCAGTAATACCTTCCGAGCAAGTAAGCATCGTGGGCTTCGGGATTGATTCGCTTCTCCGGCTTGGCGGAAGCGGAGGTCATGGCGCCGACTTGCCTGGCAATGGTTTGCGCCAGTTCGTTCTGCAAGGAACCCATGTCGCTTAAATCGCGATCGAAGCTCTCAGCCCAAATATGAGTGTCGCTCGCGGCGTGGATCAGCTGCGCCGTAACGTGCACGCGGTTTCCGAAGCGCCCCACCGAACCTTCCAGAATCCCGTCCACCCCCAGTTCCTGTGCGATCTCGCGCAGCGGGCGGTGGACTTTCTTGTATTGCATCACCGAAGTCCGGGAGATCACCCGCAACGAGGGATTCTTCGCCAGCATGGTAATTACTTCGTCGGTCATGCCATCCGCGAAGTACTCCTGGGCAGGATCGCCCGACAGATTCTCCAGCGGGAGCACGGCCAGAGATTTGATTAGCATCGCCCGATTCGCGGAGCGGGTCTGCTGGATCTGTCTGGTTATCAGAGTGGCTGCCAGCGATAGGACCAGTAGCGCAGCCACCAGCCAAAGGAATCGGCCCGGAAAGGCGTGTTGCTGCCCAAGGTTTTCAGAAGGCTTCAGAGCGTCGGAGGAGATCGCCGAGTCATCCGGCTTTCGCTCACCTCCATTGCTGGGTTGAGGCAGAACTTCGGCGGAGAGCCCCTCATCCGCCCATTCCAACTGGCCTATGAAGCGATAACCGCGGCGAGGCAGGGTCTCAATCCAGCGTGGCTTTCCGGCGGAATCCGAAAGGCAATCGCGCA
>QIAK01000410.1:2233-10920 GCA_003225515.1 Acidobacteriota bacterium
AATCTCCTCCCGGGTCACCATTTCGCCGGGACGTTGAAGCATGATCAGCAGGATCTGGAAGGGCTGCTCCCCCATTTTCACTTTGGTACCGAACTTCCGCAATTCACCGGAGCGCAGGTCCAGCGTGTAAGGGCCGAACGAAGCGGTTCGCGCGGTTGTCACTTTCATGTCCGAAAGCCGAAGAAGCGGCCCGGGGGAAGGCGAGCACGATTGTGAGGTTTTCAAACACCATAGTCAAGGCCAATCGGACATCTGCGCAGCTTTCACGATCACGTCCTAACTTGCCTATATCCAGCAGCATAGCCAGTGTTCTGAGAGTGTTCACGAAGTGATGCGGTTTGCATTGCCGCCTAGGCCACCATTCCCGTATGAAGGACGGCGCGATTCTCCCAATCGCAAATATGGGGGATACAAACAAGGACAACGTCATGGATTCCACAAGGAGAAGCATTATGAAGTCGACCCTACCTCTGAACTTCGTCAAGATTGCCGCCTGCATCGTCGTGGTAGTTGGAATGGGCGCCACCGCGTTTGCGTCTTGCGGCGATTCTCTGTCGGCGCTGGCAGCGGGAGCGGCTGCGGTCGTTAATCATTCCCATCCGATGCAACAGCACTCTCGGTCTTCCTCAACCAGTTCCGTCAACTCGTCGATTGTTGGCCTCTGGCACATCGAATTCAGCGTGGGCGATCAAACCATCCAGGAAGCCTACCAGCTCTGGAATGTCGGTGGCACTGAGGTGCATAACCCTAATGTCGATCCAAGAACGGGCAACGTTTGCCTGGGAGTGTGGAAGCGGACGGGTTCAGCTGGGAATTACAAGCTCGCTCACCGTGTGTGGAACTACGACGCGAGCGGGAACTTTTTGGGAACCATCAACCTCAGTGAGACGCTTACCCTGGGTCACGGCGGCACTACGCACAGTGGTTCCTTCACCTTGGATTTTTACGACCCTTCCGGCGTTTTCCTGTTCGAGGTAGCCGGTAACGTCACGGCAGAACGCATTTCAGTTGAGTGATGTCAGCGAAGCAGTCGACACGATGTACGTCGGGAAGTCTCCGCACAATGAGTGCGGAGCCCGGCGACCGTTTCGGCGCATGATCTAGTTCATATCGCCGAGCGAGCAGGCGCCGGGGCCGCGAGGATCGCCACACGATCCGCAGCCACCAGGCGAGGACGCCGGCATCGAAGAGGACGAGCCCTTCGCCGACACCGCGAAAACCGAGAGCTGCGGTTCCAGTTTACTGGCGTGACATTTGGGGCACGCCGCTTTTTCCTTGCCATAAACGAGCGCCTCGAACTGGTGGTGACATTCTTTGCAGATGTACTCGAATATCGGCATAGATGGCTCCTGATTCTTCTCTATTAGAATCAATTTGTGGCCAGTTCGCAAATCCCCGATTCCCAGCCGGTTTCCCCGCGGGAGGACTCTCACACAACGCGCTGGTCGGACCGTCCGCCGTTTCGTGCGCGCCGCTGGTTAGGCGGAGGCCATTTGCAGACGATCGCCAGCTTTTTTCTTCCGCGAAAGATTCTCCTGGCTTCGCCGGAGCAGCGTCTGGTCGAGGTCGCCGAGGGCGTCAAGGTTCGCTGCTGGTGTTATTGGCAGGAGCGCGATCGCGCGCAAGCGCTGACCCTGATCGTCGTCCACGGTCTCGAAGGCTCATCGGATTCTCAATATATGCAGGGCGTCGCGCGGAACGGCCTGGAAGCGGGAATGAATGTCGTGCTGATGAACCAACGCAACTGCGGCGGCATGGATCATTTCGCACCGACCCTCTACAACTCGAGCTTGTCAGCGGATGTGGCTGCCGTAGTCCGCAACATCCTCGAGAGCGACAAAATCTCACGCTTCGCTCTGATCGGATTTTCCATGGGCGGCAACCTCGTGCTGAAGCTGGCCGGCGAATGGGGAACCGAGGGGCCACACCAATTTCGAGCAGTTGCGGCGGTCTGTCCGGCGATGGACCTCGCCGCTTCCGCCGACGCGCTGCACGAGCCCGCCAACCGGATTTATGAATATTATTTTTTGATGCAGCTGTTTCGCCGCCTGCGCCGCAAGGCACGGCTGTTTCCTGGAAAGTTTGACGTCTCGCGGCTTCGCGGAATCTCAAGCTTGCGAATGTTCGACGATCGCATCACGGCGCACTACTGCGGATTCGCCGGTGCGGACGATTACTACGCGCGGGCTGCGGCAGCCAATGTGGTAGACCGGATCGCGGTTCCGACCTTAATCATTCATGCCGCGAATGATCCCTTCATCCGAATGCAGCCAGAAACCCTGCGGCGCGTTGCGGCGAATCCGAATATCACGTACGTTGAAACCAACGATGGCGGGCATTGCGCCTTCGTCGGAATCCGCAATGGCGATCGCTCCGACGACGGACGCTGGGCCGAGCGTGAGGTGGTTGAGTTTGTCAGGCAGGCGGGATAAGTTTTTAGAATTCTAAGATCGCGCCGGACTGGGTCGGAGCCACGCAACAAAGTTCAGGCGCTGACCTTTCATTTTGGTGCGAACCCAGGCGAGTACCAGCATCGCGAGCGAAATTATCAACAGGCCCACGGATGCTCCTCCGATTCCCATGCTGTGCTTCGGCAAGATCGAAACCCGGCCGTACACAAATTCAATGTGCACCCAATACACCAGCAGTGAGGCCTGGCCGAGCAGGATGACTGGGCTGAATCCCTTCAACGCCGCGCCCCAGCGGCACCAGGCATAGCTCGCGCTCAGAATGACCAACAGCATGCCTACCCGGATGAGGAAAAAACTCGGGCTGGTGTGCCAGTAATCGTAGACCGCATAGAACTGGCGTGGCTGACGGTCGAGCCAGCGTGCAAATTCAATCAGCAGGCTTCCCGCCAGCCCCATCGAAAAAAAAGCCCGCCGCTCCTGCGTGCGCGCCCATTGGCTTTGCAGAAGGAATCCCACGGCGAGCCCGGCAAATGCAAATGCCGTCCATGGAAACACAGGGAATATCCCAGATTGCGGAACGCCAACATTGTGCACGCCGTCGACATAGGACTCCAGTGGCCACGGCAGCCACAGCGGACGCCACGTAGTCCACACAAGCGGAGTCGAGAGGGAAATCAGCAGCGCGGTTCCAATGCCGCTCAACACTAGAGCCGTGCGCCCGGAAAAAAGATTCACGAGGAATGATGAATGTGGAGGCAGCCTGCCCGGGGTGTCCGGCCGGGCGTAGCCCGCCTGAAGGGCCAGCACAAGCCAGCAAACGATTCCCATCAGCATCATCGAAAGCCCGATGGTATTCAGCACATCTACGCGGAGCAGGTCTGATTTCGGGGCCCAGCCCCAGGAGACCACATATTCCTGCACGCGAAACAGTAGGCCATAAATGTAAATTTCGCCGCCCCGGACAATGGTTGTGCGCGCGATTTGCGCCGGCGGCACATTCTTCTGCCAAAGCTTTTCCGTCACCAACGCAAATGAAATCCCCGCCAGAAAGAGAAACAGCGGCGCAGGGAAGGTTCCGCCTAACTGCGAGTACATGAAGAATCGGCTTTGCCGCGCCGCCGGAGTCAGCCAGGAATCGTAGCAGTGAGTCTGGAACATCAGCAGACAGGCCAACCCGCGCATCCAGTCGATGTACGCGAGGCGGGATTTGCCGTCAGAAGCAATAACCATAGCCGAAGCAGATTGCACCGGCAGTATACGGCAGCAGCAAGAGCCCGCAAATTACGGGATCTTTTGCAGGGGCCCCAGAGCCGTCGCCAGAAGCATCACCCGAGATGAGTCGATCATGGTGAGATGAGGGGGCATCCTGAGCGTAGCCGCCCTTCAGGCCGAGCGAAGGATCTCCCAAACCACTGAATAAGGGGGCCTAAACGGCATGCAAATATCAAACGTCCGGGAGCACCGACCCTCCGCAGGAATACCAGGAACTTTCCTGCACGATTGGGGTTAACACTTGCAGAGCCCTCGCCCAACACTTCCAAACGCCCGCGAGAAGCACAAAGACGGCTTTAAGACCAAACTTCGTTAAGTTTTCTGTCTCCATACAACCTTAAAGCCAACAGCCTTGATCGAACAGACATTACCCGATATAAGCTTAAACACAGATCTTAGTGCCGTTCTGCCCGGAGTCTCCATGCGAATTGTGAAGTCGGTGTTGTTTGGACTTTTACCTGCCCTCCTGTTTGCCGCTCTTTCCTCCAGCCTGACTTATGCCGCTACGCCGGACCGCATCTCCGGCGCATTGACCAGCGGCCGGACCGTGGCCCTCCGCGGAAGCGTCCATCGCCGGGCTGTTCCCGAATTCGATCAGGGGCCGGTTGACCCAGCCATGCGGATGGGAACCATCACCCTCATGACGTCCCGGACGGCGGCTCAGCAGAAAGCGATCAATCGACTTTTGGCCCAGCAGCAGGACCGCAGATCGGCCAACTATCACAAGTGGCTGACTCCCGAGCAGTATGCCGATCGCTTCGGCTTGAGCCAGAACGATATGCAGAATATGGCGGCTTGGCTGAAGTCCAAGGGCTTCAGCATGATTCAGCCGGCTCGTGGGCGCAACTGGATTTCCTTCACCGGAACCGCCGCCCAGGTCGAAAGCGCCTTCGGAACCGAGATTCATCATTTCAACGTGAATGGCGAATTGCACTACGCTAACGCGTCCTCGCCGGTCGTCCCAGCAGCCTTGGCGGGAGTTGTAACCGGCATGCGCGGCCTGCATGATTTCCTGCCGCGCCCGAGAGGCGTGCATCGCAACGTCGGCCTACGCCCGTATTACAACAGTTCCGCCTTCGGCGACCTGGTCGCCCCGGGAGATATTGCGGCGATTTACGATATTCAGACGCTCTACGATGCCGGCATCGACGGCTCCGGACAGAAGCTCGCAGTGATGGGACAGACTGATGTCTACCTGGCGGATATTACTGACTTCCGAACAGGTTTTGGGCTCTCGGCCATTACCTGCACCACAAATTCGAGTGGCGTGATCACCTCTTGCGACGATCCACACTTCAAGTACGTACTAGGCGGAGCTGACCCGGGAGTAAGGTCAACGACTGGCGATGTCAGTGAGGCCGACTTGGATATCGAGTGGTCCGGGGCCGTCGCCCGGGGCGCGCAGATTATCTATGTGAATGCGAGCGATACTTTTACTTCGTTCTACTACGCAATCGACAACAATGTCGCGCCGGTCATCAGTTTGAGCTATGGTTTTTGTGAGTTCGACGATAATTTCGTTCTCGATTCTTCGGGAAATCCTATCGCCAATGGGGACGAAGCCGAACTGCAAAAGGCGAGTTTGGCGGGCATCACGTTCGTGAATTCCAGCGGTGACAGCGGCGCGGCAGAGTGCGACTTCAGCAACACCGTGAGCGCCACTAATCAGGCCACACAAGGTTTGGCCGTGAGCTATCCCGCAAGCAGCCCGCAAGTAACCGGCGTAGGCGGGACCGCGATTCCGTTAGCGAACTTTACGAGCCAGTTCTGGCAACAATCGAACACTACTAATGGCGGCTCGGCTACGGGGTATGTTCCCGAGCAGGTCTGGAATGATGACGCCGAAATCGCGCAGTTTTGTCAGGGGCAGACATCGGGGCAAGGCTTTACTTTTTGCCAACAAGGTGGCAGCACGCCTGTACCGGGTTGGGTTGCGATCAACAGTGCTGCCAAGGCCCAGCAAGACATAGGGATTTCCTCCACCGGCGGCGGTGCCAGCAATTGCGCCATACAAACTGCTGATAACTCATCCTGCGTCTCCGGCTTCCCGCAGCCTTCCTGGCAGACCGTAACACTTTCCGGCCAGGGAAGCGTGCGCTTCTCTCCCGACGTTTCCTTCCTGGCTACACCGAATTTCCCCGGCTACATTTTTTGTACACAGCTGTCGGAACTGGGCGATAGCGGCAGCGGTAGCGCCTGCGCCGGAGGTATCACAAGCGCGCTCAATCTGAACTCCCCTCCGCTCATTGGCGGGACCTCGGCGTCGGCCCCGGTGTTTGCGGGAATGGTAACGTTGCTCAACCAGTACCTGGCTGCCAACGGTGGTCTGGGCAACGTCAATCCGATGCTCTACTCATTGGCCGCCGTGACCCCGTCCAACGGCGCATTTAACCCAGTCACGACTGGCGACAATACTGTCCAGTGTGTTGCGGGCGAACCCTCAGTCCAACCCGCGGCACTGCGCTGCCCAAGTACTGGCGTGCTGGGCTTCCAAGCCTCCAATGCGGATACTACGACCGGATTTAACCTGGTTGCAGGACTCGGGTCTGTGAATGCGAACCATCTCGCGGTGGCGTGGGCTGATACATTGACCACTGGTTTTACTTTCACTTCCAACGCCGCCAGCTACCAGATTTCGCAAGGCTCCAGCGCTGACGCAACTCTTACCGTCTCGATGGTTGGCGGCTTTAACGATACGGTCAGCTTCACCTGCACTGATTCGGCGCCGGAATCCACTTGCACCGCTCCGCCTTCGGTTAACACGACCACAAACGTTAGCTTCCACATCACCACTACACCCGCAAACGCGGCCATGCTTCGGCCCTCGAATGCGAATGGAGGTTCGCGGCTCTTGTACGCGGCGTTGCTTCCGGGACTCCTCGGATTGATGTTCACTGCCGGCTCGAGACGGCGCTCGCTTCGCAGCATTCGTTTCCTGGCTCTGATCGTCGCCCTGGGATGCTCAACCATGTGGCTGTCCTCTTGCGGCGGCGGTAGTGGTGGAGGCGGCGGTTCAAGTGGCGGAACGCCCAAAGGCAACTACCAGATAACCGTGAATGCCACGTCGGGTTCGACAGTTCAGACCCAGACCATCAACTTGTCCGTCCAGTAAAACCGCACGCTATGCTCAGATTTCAGACGCTCCGCTCATGCGGAGCGTTCTTTTTGGACTGGGGCGAATGCTACGTGCGACATTTAAGTTCGCAAGCTCACGCCGTCGCGCGCGGCGCGACAGTCTGCCGGAAGCGCGCAGGAGTAGTTCCCGACATTCTGCGGAAGACGCGGGTGAGATGGCTCTGATCGGCGAAGCCGCACTCCGCGGCTATGGCAGCCAGCGGCCACTCGCGATCGCGCAGTAATTCGCACGCGGCCCGAACCTGCAGCCGCTGCTGATATTCACCGGGAGTTCGGCGCTCGATGCTGCGAAAGACGCGCGCCAGGTGCACAGGATGAATTCCGGCTTCCCGCGCCAGGTCCCGCATGCGCAGCGGCTCGCGAAAATCTTCATGCAGACGCTCTTTCACCCGGCCAAACCAAACTGGAGCAACTCGATCGGGTGCTTCAAATCCGGCAATCGCGCCCAGCATCTCAAAAATCTCACCCTCGACTTCCTGCGACGGTAGAGCATCGGCTTCGGAACCCTGGCTTCCGGCGGCATGCGCCTTAAAAGCGGAGTACAGCCGCAGTCCGGGCCACAGCATGGCGCCCGCCCCGCGATCGAACGTCGTACGCTCGGGCACCCGCAGTCCGAACTGGCGCAACGCCTCATCGCGCAATTCAATCGTGAAAAATGTCGCGCCGGAAGGTCCGATGACATTCGAATGTTGGGTCCCGGCAGGATTGAAGACGGCCGTAAGCGGCCTCAAGTGGTCCAGTTTGCCGTGATCGCCCTCCAGGTACTCGCCATGCAGGACAATGTTGACATATGCCAGTTCGTGCTCGTGACGCGGCATGCTGCGCGAGCCGGGCTGGTGCAATTGCGAAAGCAGCACGTCGCCCGTGCGCAAGCTGGCCTGCACCGGAGAGTAGAATTCTCCTCCGCGCAGATGTTTATCAGGATCGCTCCGAGTCTGATCGCCCATGGGATGTGCGGCCGCCGGCATGCATAGCCAGGGCATGCATAATAAGACTTCAGCCGGCGGAAATTGTCATCCGCTCCAGATTATTTGTTTCATGTTTAATTTGTTCAAGACGGCTGCTGTTGCCGGGGCTTACTCTGTTGCCATACTAGTGGGGAGGGGTTCTATGAATAAGATTCTGAGTTCAGTGCTGCTTCTCGTCGCATGCCTTACTTTACTCGCCGCCGCACCAGACAATAAGACGCCCAAGCCGCAATACGACGCCAAAGGCGAACTGGTGCGGCCCGCGGACTATCGTGAATGGATGTTTCTCTCCGCCGGATTCGGAATGAATTATAGTCCCGAGCCCGGCAGCCATGAAATGTTCACCAACGTCTTCGTGCAGCGCTGGGCGTACGACGAATTCGTGAATTCCGGCAAGTGGCCGGAGCAGACCGCGTTCGTTATCGACGAGCGCGACGCGGCGAGTCGAAGCTCCATCAACCAGAAAGGCCACTATCAGACCGACCTGATGGGCCTGGCCGTCGAAGTCAAAGATTCAAGCCACAATCCTGACAAATGGGCCTATTACGGCTTCAACGCCGACGGCAAGACTGCCGGTGCCATGCCGCACGGCAACGCTTGCTGGTCGTGCCACGATGCCCATGCCGCAGTCGAGCACACCTTCGTGCAGTTCTATCCCACGCTGAAAGTAGTCGCGAAAAAATTCGGCACCTACAATGAATCGCGCGAGCAAGTAACCGATGCAAAGTAAGTGAATATCGTGTAGAGCGGACACTCCTGTCCGCTGCCTTTGACGTTGTCTTTGAAGTTGCTGTTGCCTTTGCCGTTGCCGTTGTTCTGTCTTACGCAGACAAAAAACAGCCCGCGCTTAAACGCGCAGGCTGTTATCCAATGCACCGCGAATTAGCAGTCCGTCAGCGCC
>QIAK01000100.1 GCA_003225515.1 Acidobacteriota bacterium
GAATGTTGGCGGGAATTTCTTTAAGGCTTACTCCGAATTCAAACATGGGCGTTTCACTGCCGCGTCCCCAGCGGGCAACTTCCCAGTGGGCGCGCACAAACTTCACATCCGGATGCTTGCTCAGATCGAGCAGCAGCGGAGACTCTTCGCAATAAAATTTCTGCGGAAATGCGGCGATCGACTTAGCGCCCCATGTGGCGCCATCCGCTGAGCCGAAGATCGAGACGTCGAGTGATTCCTGCTCGACAATCTTCGTGATGCCAAGAGTGACGAGAAACACACGACTAGCGGCGGCACTCACATCCACGGCAGGGCCATCGCCCTTGGCGTTTACCACGGTTAGGGGAACCAAAACGGCATCAATCGTTGTCATAGCGAGAGGATTCTAACAAATCGGGCTTTTCGGCCGCTTCATGGATCATCTCACGGCGTCCGACTTTCATTCGTAGAAACGTAGCTGCGTCTCTATGAACCGCTATTCTGTGGGATGCGGCCCGGTGAAGTCATTGCAGCAGGGTTTCTGGACGTTCTTGAATTCCATTAATTCCACACGCGACAGATCTGGATCGAACACATCCAGTTGCCACTTGCCATCCTTGCCGATCTCGGCCTGCTCGTCCCCATGGGCCTTCCAGCCATGCTTCTCCATGATGGCCTGCGCTTTTTTCATGTCGGCGACACCGAATGAAATGTGGTTCATCACGCCGGTGAGTTGCAGATCCATGTGCTGGGGCTGGTTCAGCATATATTCCAGCCAATCGGTTCCGTCCGGAACCTGCATCGCGACCCAGTCATCGGACGTGTCCGGCTTGGCGTGGCCGTGCCAGTAAAGGCGGAAGCCGAGAAGGTCGCGATAGAAATGATCTTCTGCGTCACGATGGTAGATGACGAAGCCGGTGTGAATCATGTGGCGCGACACTGCCTCCGCAGCGGGTGCCGGGGGCGATTGTGTCCTCTCGACGAACTCGACCTTGTGCCCTTCGGGATCGTTCACCACAAAAAAGAGACTGTGATCGGATCGTCCTTGAATCTGTGACACCTTGATTCCTTGCGCCACCAGATACTTTCGGAGCGCGGCAATATTGTCGGTCCGAAACGCAACGTGATCCATTCGATCGGTGGACTTAGGATCGGGCGCAGGACTATAGCCTACCCACTGCGCGCCGGCTAGATATCGCAATGTCCCTCCGGGTTCGACCGGTTCGGCGGCGGTGAGTCCCAGAACATCACCATAGAGTTTCTTCACTCCATCGGGAGCGGTCGTGTAGAAGGAGACGTGATCGATGCCGAGAATGCGCGGCCGCTGGGGCGCAGTCTGGCTTTGCGACGTGAGTTGCAGCACAAACACGAGTAGCACGATGAGGAATTTATTCATGGCGCCCTGATTCTAGAACAACTCTCGGGGCTTGGTATGGAGTTAGGGCCGGGATCCCGCAGAGCTAGCCGTTCCCGTCGAATCCAGGAATTGGCGGAGAAGTTTAGCCGCCTCGGCGGGCTGCTCCCATGGGGAGTAGTGTGAGGCTTTCGGAATCACGCGCAACTGGCTGCCTTGTATGTGCCGGCGCATGAGTTCGGCTTCGTTCACTCCGGTCACAGGATCTTCGTCGCCCGTAACCAGCAGGGTAGGTACATTGATGGTCTTCAATGTATCAACCGAGTCTGGACGCGCCGCCATGCCGCGCTGCACCTGGGCAACATCTTCCGGTGACATTTCGCGCATCATGCGCAGCGCGCCTTCCACCAGGTCTGGGCGCATGTCCCGCGTGGGCTGGCTCAATACTTTTTTGATCATGCCCTCAAAAAAAGGTTCGGTGCCGTGCTCGATAACCTCATTGGCAGCTTGCATGCGCCCCGCGCGCGCTTCCGGATTATCCGCCGGAGCCTTGGTGTTGAACAATGCCAAAGCTGCCACTCGGTCTCGATACTTTCGCCAGAACTGAAATAACGCATAACCTCCGATCGAGACTCCGGCCAGCGGGGCGCGTCCGATGCCGGCATCATCCATCACGCGAGCGATGTCGGCCGCATGTTTCTCCATCGTAGCCGGACCCTCGCCAACGCCGGACTCGCCGTGTCCACGGAGATCGGGCAGCACAACGCGATAACGCGTCGCCAGGTTTTCGGCCACGGGCATCCAGAATTCATGGTCAACAGGAAATGGGTGCAGCAGCACGACCGGAGGACCGTCTCCAACGGTCCAGTAAACAATTTCAGCGTCGCCGCTCTTAATGTGTTGGGAAGGAATAGGCGCCATTTGGCGATTAGATCATAAACGTAGGCTTAAATTTTGGATGAGTCATCCCGAAAGTGGAGGGCGGCACATCACTGCCCTTTCCAAGCACAAACGAACCGAAATCAAACTTACGCGTTGGTCGCCGGCCGCGCGCCAACTGGCGCCGAGAGCAGGAGCGGTTCCTCCGGCATGACGATCCAGGCAATGATGTACGGAATGATCCCAATCCCGCTCATAATCACCGTGACCAGCCACACTACCCGCACCAGGGTGACATCGACATCAAAATATTCTGAGAAGCCGAGGCACACCCCGGCAATTTTCCGTCCCAGCCGAGGACGTACCAGCTTGGTCCGGGCAAGCGATCCACCCACGCGAATGCCACAATAAGCGCAAACCGCCGCATCGTCCTGAATCACTTTGCCGCAGTAATTACAGTACATAGATCTACCCTCAGGCATTAGTACGCAAGCGCGCACCGAAAGTTCCAGCATTTTTATTCGCGGTACGCCTCTCGGATGTAGCGGCGAGCCTGGTCGGCGGGACCGGTATTGGTGTTTCCGGCCAGGACAGTATGATATTTCTTCATCGCGAGCTCGCGTTTCATCTCGAGGTCATACTTTTTGCAGGATATCGGGATCGGGGTTGGGGGCCTGGCTCACCAGTTCATAAGCCTCTGCGGCGCCGGCGATATCTTTCTTGCTGCGCAACAACTCTCCCAAACCCCATGCTGCAAGCTCATAGTGCAGTGTGCCGTACTTCCCTTCCCGGCCGTTCTGCCACACTTTTCGATACGTGGCTTCCGCCTCCGGCAGATGGCCCGCCGCACGCTGCAGGTTGGCAACCTCGGTGAGAAACAGATGGTTTCTGGGATACTTTGCGGACAGGTCGTTCATGTAGCCGACCGCTTCGTCATACTGTTGCTCGCGGCGGAGAAACAACGTCAGCACAACCTTGGCATCAACCGCATTCTCGCCGTCGCTTTTAGCAACCTCGCGTAGATAGTCGAGCCCTTTTTCCGCCGATCCGCTGAGCCCGGCCAGGGCCGCAGCCACCTTCACGCTCCAAGGCAGGCGTCCAATGACATAGTTGTGAGTACCCACCACCATTTTGGCGTCGACATATTTAGGATCGAGTTCGAGAACGCGTTCATGGTCATGGCGCGCGCCCACCGCGTTCCTGAGAGCAGAGAACCAGGCACGCTCCACCAGGCCCGTATAGACGGAGAACTGCGCCCGCGTAACCCCGCGGCAATACAGCGCGTTCACGTCCTTGGAATTGGCTTTGAGTTGCTGCTCTTCCAGCGCTTCACCCCTGCGCACGAGCCCTTTGATCCGCTCCTTCACCTTCGGGTCTGTGGGACGAGGGGTGCGGCCAATAAAGCTGTCATTGGCATAATCGCCGGTGTTCATCGCGCCGGTTTCGTAGAGGTCGTGCATCAATACCGCGGTCAGGAGATGGTTCACCGCGAACGCATCGGTAGGATGCTTTTCCAGTATTCTTTCGAATTCCTGGATCGCGCGGTCGTAATCCATGTTGTAGAAATGCTCAAAAGCGGCGTCTGTCTGGGGATCGTGGGGGGCGCCATGGCCATCCGAAATGGACTGACTCACGGCGGGAATGCAGGAGGCAACAAGGCAGAGAAGTAACAGGAAGCAGACGCTTTGCACGAGCTTCGAATAATTGGTTCTCGGTATCACAGGTTGGTTGCAGACTAGTTTAAACGATCCGAACGGCGAACTTCGGGTGAATGAAGTGCCGAAATCCACAGCCAACGTCAGAACCAAAGGCGTCAGCTATGTGCCATGGACGCTACTGCTTTGCTGAAGGGCGCTCTTATAAGATTTCGTGAGCGGCAGATCCAGCTGAGGGCGATCGAGATCGGCATCAAACCCTTTTGTGGGGTCGTTTTTGAGGTTCACAGGCTTTCGTAACTGATTCATCTTTACCCGCTGGCGCGCGTAATTATTGCTTGCGCGGCCTGTTGTTAACTCTATGAATGAATGGCAAGTGTTTGTCTTTGAGACACTTACCCTTCAGCTGGATTTGGCGGTTGGAATGCGATTGCAACTGTAAGGATTTCTCCGTAGGACATACTATGTCGGAAGTAGTTCAAGAGACGCATCAGGAGTTTTGGCGGCCGCCCGTTCCAGCGAGTATGGGTGATGTGGTGGTCGTCCAGGAAGCTCTCCCAACCATGGCAGAAGCTTGCCAGCGGTGCGGCACTGAGTTTCTCGTGGGTTCAAGGTTTTGCCATACCTGCGGAGGACGCCGTCGCGAGGCAGTGAGCCCTGAAACGCGGGCTGATGCCGCTGTCGTGGCCAATCTGTGGGAACAAGTAGTGGCGCGAGTGCATTCGTTCGCTACTGGCCTCTCCTGGGAAAAAGTTGGCAGCCTGATGACGGTTCCCTCCTGGCTTCGCTACCTTCATTTCCATGAGATCAAGCGCTGGGTAGGGCTTCCCACCGCATCGTTGATCGCATTCACCATCGGCATTGCCTGCATCGCCGGAGCATTGCTTGTAGGATTACTGACGGTCAAGACTTTTGTAGATTGGCAGGCTATCCAGTTTTACCGCGCCGAATGGCTGCTGGGCGCGACCGCATCGTTTGTTGCAGGAATCCTACTGAAGAAGCCGTCTGGCAATTAGACCCATCCACCGTTACTGGCAGCCTGAGCTTCCCAGCTCCTGCCGGTTCCCTACTACATCTCAAGAGTTCGCGACTGCCGCTAACGCGGCGCTAGGGCGCCGCTCCGGCTGGCTAGGCTTCGCCTGAGCCTGCGGCGCGCCTCTGCTGGCCCATGCGGTAGAGATGGTGGACCGGGTCTGTACCTCGTCCTACTGGATGTCCGTTGGAAATGGCGGCGGTGACGTATGTCTTGGCCAGCAAAGTAGCTTCGGCCAAGCCGCGGTCGAGCGCCAAGTGGCAAGCCATTGCGGTGGCGAAGGCGCATCCGGTGCCATGGGTTGAGTTGGAGCGCTGACGCTCCGCTTTGAAGATTTCCTGCTCAATTCCGCGCTCGGTTGTAAAGCTAAGAAGGTCGATAGCTTTCTCCAGGTGTCCTCCAGTGATGACTATCGCCGAGGCTCCCTTTTCGTGCAAGTTGGCACACGCGGCCTTCATTCCGTCGATGTCCTTAACCTGAAGGCCGGTAAGGGCTGCGGCCTCGTCCACGTTGGGAGTGACGACGTCTGCCAGCGGAATCAGCCTCTCGACCAGCAGCTTGGTCCCGGCTGCGTCGAGGAGTTGGGCGCCGGAGGAGGAGCGGAGGATAGGGTCGAGTACGATATTAGGAAGGCGGGCTCTGGTCGTCCGGGCCGTCGGCCGAGCTCTGGCCAGAAAGGAAGTCTGCGACAGCCGCAACCACCTTCGCCGAACCCAACATTCCTATGTGGACGGCGCCAATTTCGAGGTCCGCCGCGAGTTCTTCCAGTATCGCTGAAATCAGGGCGGGATCAACCGCCTCCACCCGCTTTACCCCGGCCGTAGACTGCACGGTCAACGCAGTGATGCACCCTACCCCATAGCAGCCATGAGCGGCTATGGTCTTGATGTCGGCGGTCACACCGGCGCCGGAGGAAGGATCGAATCCTGCGATTGTGAGGACGATAGGTGGCTTTTCGGGCATGGCCTTCGGTTCTGCCGGCTTCGATAGTAACGCGATTCAGGGCTTAACGCTTTATATCGACAAGCATTGGAAGTTACTTCTGGAGCTCAGTCTCGGGAAAAATTTCTTTCGGTCCAATCCGAACTTCGATTTGTAAGTTATTGATTCAAAGTAGCTTGCGGGAGCGTTATCTGTAAGCTACTGATTCCAAGCAGTTTGTAAATTCTACCTTACTGCTCGAAGCGCGTTATTTACCTTTTAGTACATGCGTAAGCGTGCTGAAACAAAGGCTATTACTCGCATGTGCATGGATTAGAAAGGGGTTACGTAAGACATCCCTAACTAGGAGATCATCGATCCAGTGACCAAATCGCCTTGACAGGGGTTTGGCACGCCGATAGCATCTACAAACTGCAGCAGGTAGACCTTAAGGGCAAGCACTTTTGAGCATGCGAGGAGAACTGAATGCGAAGATTTATAGCTCATGGACTGGCGATTGCTTTCCTAGTCGTCAGCCTGGGAGCGGCTCAGGGACCAAACATCTCGGAGGCGAAAGCGGCTCCGCTTAGTTCGAGCCGAATGAGTCCCGAAGTCCGCCCACAGGTTGTTAAGACGAAGCCCTACCAGGTCGGAACAGCTTCCTGGTATGGGGAGATATTCGACGGTAAACCCACGGCCAGCGGCGAGCCATACGATATGTACGACATGACCGCGGCCCACCTGAAGCTTCCCATGGGAAGCTATGTGAAGGTCACAAACCTGCGAAATGGCCGGGCCGTAGTTGTCCGCGTCAATGACCGGGGGCCGATTGTGCCGGGCCGGATTATCGACCTGTCATACGGTGCTGCTCAGGCGCTGCAATTCAAGCATCGCGGTCTGCAGCGGGTGCGGCTGGATCTGGTCACGCCACGCGACCAGAAGGCTTCCTACCAGACCATTGCCTCAAACCGTCCTTCGATAGCGAAACTCCCGTAAAACCCTTAAACTGGGAGGGATGGCCACATCCCTACCCGGTATCCCCCACGCGGACGCGAAGCGCCCTGACGATGAGCGCTGCTCCGTAGACTTTCGCAATGTTGATCCGCGCCAGCGGCTGATCGTTGCACTGGATGTCTCCACCGCCGCCGCGGCGCGGAAGATTGTGGCGGCGGTGGGAGACTCCGCACTGACCTATAAAGTCGGCATGCAGCTCTATACCGCTGAAGGGCCCCAAGTTGTGCGCGATCTCGTGGCTTCAGGGCGACGCGTTTTTCTCGACCTGAAGTATCACGACATTCCGAACACAGTGGGCGCAGCTGTCAATGAAGCGGCAAAGCTAGGAGTGAGTATGCTGACCGTGCACGCCGGCGGCAGCGCCAAGATGCTCCGCGCCTCAGTGGAAGCGGCGAAAGTGCAGGCAGAACTGATCGTGCTCGCCGTCACCGTGCTCACCAGCATGGACGGGAACGATCTGGAAACGATAGGCATGCACGGGACAGTTGCGGAAAGCGTCGTGCGGCTGGCAAAGATCGCGCTGACGAATGGGTGCCAGGGCATCGTTACATCGGCGCGCGAGGCTTCGAGGGTGCGCGCGGAATTGGGGAATGAGTTTGCCCTGGTGACACCGGGCGTACGGCCAGCGGGGAGCACCGCGGGAGATCAGAAGCGGGTCGTGACGCCGGCAGAGGCAATCGCAGCCGGCGCCAGCCACATCGTCGTCGGGCGCCCGATCACCGAAGCAGCGGACCCAGCGACGCAGGCAAGAGCGATTCTGGCACAGATCAGCGGGTAAGGAACGAAGCCATTTACCCTTCCCCGAGAGGTAGTATTGTGGTA
>QIAK01000101.1 GCA_003225515.1 Acidobacteriota bacterium
GTGACTGTGCAGGCGGATGGTGCCGTCCTGCGATTGCCACGTTCGGCAACATTCAGAGAAACAGCTTCACCGGGCCGGGCGAGTTCCGGTCCGATATGTCCATCTTTAAGAACTTCACCATCACGGAGAACGTCAAAGCCCAGTTCCAGGCGCAGTTCTTCAACGTGTTCAACCACCCGGTGTACAACGCTCCTGGCAATTGCATTGATTGCTCCGGCAGCGGGCTGATCACGAACACCTTCTAGACGTAGCAGCAACCACGAACCAACTTGGGGGAGCCGACGGCTCCCCCAAATTTTCTGATGCGAGGCACAGTTTTTCTCCGCTGCTTTCCGAATCACCGTAAACGTTCTCGGAGCGAAAACTGCGGGATGAACCATGAAGAAGAAAGTGGCGGGCATTGGGGAAGTGCTGTGGGACCTGCTGCCGGAGCGGACGTGTCTGGGCGGGGCGCCGACGAATTTTGCTTACATCACAACTCTGATGGGCGACCAGGGAATTGTGGCCAGTCGCGTGGGTGAGGATTCGCGGGGGATCGAGGCGCTCCGGCGTATGGAGGAGATGGGGCTGGACATTGATCACGTGCAGACGGACCAGAAGCGTCCGACCGGCACGGTGAAAGTGGATCTCGACGGAAACGGGATCGCTCGTTTCGAGATTACCAATTCAGTTGCCTGGGACGCTCTGGAGTGGACGCTGGATTGGCAGCACCTGGCCGCCGATCTCGATGCAGTGTGTTTTGGATCGCTGGCGCAACGCTCTCGAGGAAGCCGCGAGACAATACAACATTTTCTTCGCGCTATACCGCCGGAAACGGTGAAAGTTTTCGATGTCAACCTCAGGCAATCCTTTTATTCGGATGAAATTCTTTCGGAATCCATGAAGCTGGCGGATATCGTCAAGCTGAATGATGAAGAGCTGCCCATCATCATGAAGCTGAGTAAAGTTCCCCACAAAGATGAGTTGTCATCGGCGCAGTGGTTGATCAATCATTATGATTTAAAACTGGTCTGCATCACGCGCGGAGGCCGGGGAAGTCTGCTGGTGCGAGGTGACGACTCACGGGAACATCCCGGATTTCGCGTACCCGTGGCTGATACGGTGGGGTCAGGAGACGCGTTTACCGCTGGCCTGGTACACGAGTATTTGCATGGAGCATCCCTCGATTTGATGAACGAAGTTGCCAACCTGGTGGGAGCGTGGGTGGCGAGCGAAGTGGGCGCAATGCCTACACCGAAGCGCGGGGCGCTGGAGCACTCACTCGCCGAGATTCGATAATCAGCGCCAGTAGCGCTGGCCGGTGAACGATTGGATTAGTAGGATGTGCGTCTTATCCCTGCCGCCCCAAAACTTTCCAGATTGTTGTATATTGCGAAAGGTTTTGTTTTCTTTCGTTCTACTCGCGCTGAGAAGAGGTCCCATGAATCGCATTGAGCCTATCGGTTCAGGCAGTGTTCGTCGTCCACGTTTTTTTTCCATTATTCCCTGTGCGCTTCTTGGCGTGGCATGGGTGATGGTGAGCTGCTCGAAGCCTCCCGCACAGCCAAAGGCTCCGCCCTCACGGCCCTCGGACGTTAACGTGGAGTTGCGCGACGGAGGCCCCGTCGTAGTCAGAACAAGTGTCGCCGAGTTTCAGATTCTGCCCTCCGGCTTTCTGCAGGCGACGTTGTTAAAGGATGGCAAACGGTTGACCCTCGACGATCCTGAAGTTGGATCGTCGGGCGGCAGCGACTCTATCGTGCAGGATGGGAAAGAACTGGATTTCATCCTGGATTTTGGAAAGGCGAAGGTTATCGAGAGTAACGGCAAACTCGGGCGCGGCAAGAGGGTGGAAATTCCAGCGCGTCCGCTGGCCCCGGCGGGAGTGGCGATTGAGCGCATGCTCGTTTTGGAGGCCTATGACGACTTCCCGAATATCGCGCTGGTCAGCTCGGTCTATAAAAACGTCGGCAACACAGATTTCAAAATCGATCAGGTGTGGATGCAGCAGCATCGCTTGAATTCCCACGAAGTGAAAGGAAATCCCTTCGACATGTGGTCGTTTCAGGGATCGAGTTATGACTGGGGAAAGGATGATGTGCAAAAACTGACACGGGCTTCATCGCAACCGAACGCCATGGGCGAGATGGTGAAAGGCGGCTACGGGGGCGGGATACCGGTGGTTGCGTTCTGGACCGCCTCCGTGGGAGAAGCGATTGGACATGTCGAGACTCTGCCCTGGACTCTGTCGATGCCGGTCAAAGTGGAGGCGGACGGCCGGGTCTCGGCGAGCATCACCATTCCGGTGAACACCACGCTGAAGCCGGGGGAGAGTTATTCTTCGCCGCGCAGTTTTGTGTCGGTCTATGCGGGAGATTTCTATGAGCCGCTCCGAATCTGGTCGAGCGTGCTGCAAAAAGAAGGATGGGAAATTCCGAAGCCATCGAACGAAGCTTATAACGTGAGTTGGTGCGGATGGGGTTACGAATTCAATGTGACTCCGAAGCAAATGCTTGGCACCGTGCCCAAGCTGAAGGAACTTGGAATCAAGTGGGCCACGCTGGATGATCGCTGGTTCGATACCTACGGCGATTGGAATCCCCGGCCTGATACGTTTTCCGGCAACTCGATGAAGCAGATGGTGGATGATTTTCACAAACAGGGGATCCTCGCACAATTGTGGTGGTTGCCAATTGGCGTAGAAGACGGGCAAGGCAAGTACGAATCGCACAAATACGCCGTGTCGAAGGTGGCGCAAGAGCATCCGGACTGGTTCATTCTCGACAAGAACGGGAAACATGCGCGGATCGTGCGGGACCTGGCGGCGCTAGATCCGTCGCTGCCTGAGGTGCAGGCATATTACAAACAGCTGACGGAAAAATTTATTCGCGATTGGGGATTCGACGGATCGAAGCTGGACAACATTTACAGCGTGCCGAAGTGCTACAACCCGGCGCATCATCACAAATCTCCGCAGGATTCCGTGAACGCAATGGGCGAGGTATACAAGACTATTTTTCAGACGACGCGCGCGATCAAGCCGGAAAGCGTGACCCAGGCGTGTCCGTGCGGAACGCCGCCGTCGCTGGCGTGGCTGCCATTTATCGATCAAGCGGTGACCGCCGACCCGGTAGGTGCGGTGCAGGTGCGGCGGCGGATCAAAATGTATAAGGCGCTGCTGGGGCCGGAAGCGGCAGTGTACGGCGATCATGTTGAGCTGGCAGCGATTTCGCGTCCACGCTGGGGACGGGCGGAGTTCCGGGTACAAAATTTGTTTGGCCGGAAGCGGGTCCGAAGTTCAAGCCAGTGGCGCTGACCAGCGAGAAAGAAGCGCACTGGAAAAAATGGATTGGGCTATACAACGAAAAGATGTTATCCAAGGGAGAGTTTCGCGATCTGTATGTTTATGGTTATGACGTGCCTGAGGGATACGCGATTGAGAAAGACGGGAAAATGTATTACGCCTTCTTCGCGGATGAGAGTAAGCGGTTTGCAGGCGATGTGGAATTACGTGGGTTGAAGCCTGGGAACTATCGTGTGGTGGATTATACGGATGGAAAAGATTTGGGGACGGTACAGGCCGATGCGAGCGGCACCGCGAAATTAAAGACGGACTTTAAAGAGCATTTGCTGCTGGAAGTGAGTGGGAAGTAGTTGCGAACTTTTTTGGGAGGACGGTTGGCTTCGCCTTCGCGGGACGGCCGAGGTGGCCATCAACCGTGGGCATGCCATCACTAACTATGACTTCGGAAAAATTGTTCGCGGTGCTGCGCATCGCGGAAGGCTTCGGTGCCGCCGGCGCGGGTGGTGGAAAAAGCTCCGGCCAGGTTTCCGCTTTTCAGGCAGTTGTGCAGATCGGCGCCTTGAGCGTACTCATGCAGGAATCCGGCGTCGAAGCTGTCGCCCGCGCCGACCGTATCCACAGGCACGACTGGTTGCGATGGAACTGTGATCCGCTCAGTGCCGCGCTGCGCCAAGGCTCCCTTCGGCCCAAGCTTCACCACTAGAAGCGGCACCAGTTGCGAGAGCTTCTGAATCGCGGCTTCCAGGTCTTCCGTTCCAGCCGCTTTGCAAGCTTCGCGTTCATTGGGCAGGAAAACATCCACATACCGCAGTACCTCGCGCAGTCCAGCTTCCCAGCGGTCGTCCGGATCGTCATTAGTGTCCAGAGAAATTGTGAGTCCCTTCGATTTCAGCCGTTCAAATAATTCAGCGGCTCGCGGCTGCAGGCCACGCTGCAAGTAATAAGAGGAGAGATGAAAGTGGCGCGAATCGGCGAGATAGTCGAGATCGAGATGCTGCCACGACGTTTCGGCAATCGTTCCTGCGTAGGTGAGAATGTTGCGCCAGGCATGGTGGTGCAGAATCACGGTTAAACCGGTTGTGGTCGATCCGCGGACTCGGCGCACGTGCGACACGTCTACCCCACCGTGCTGAAGGCGATCGAGAGCGATTTGTCCCAGCGGATCATCACCGATAAGGGATTGAAATCCGACACGGCTGCCCAGCGCGGCCAAATTGTGCGCCACAATTGCCGATGAGGAGCCGAGTGTCAGCATCATGCGGTCGGCAAGCAGTTCGCGCTCGGGCGAAAGTTGCTCGGGCAGGCCGTAGAGGATCAAGTCTAGATTGAGTTCGCCGGCGATGGTGACATCGAAACGGGACATGGGGATTGCGGATTGCGGACTTGACCCGGGTCGTTGCCGGGTGGCTTACGCCCGGCGCCGGATAAGCCTGAGATCCTTCGCTTCGCCTGAAAAACGGCTACGCTCAGGATGACAAGCTTTTATATGTGAATGCGAAAGGTTCACTATTAGTTTGGTCTTCGATCTCAAATCAAAAATCTGCAATCTAATCTGCAATCTGAAA
>QIAK01000411.1:0-11729 GCA_003225515.1 Acidobacteriota bacterium
TGCGGCGTGGGAAAGAAACCGAAAGGTCCCCAGGCTGCCGATACTGGCAATAAAAAGGGGAAGGGAGATCCCTGCGGCAATGGCACGGGCGGTGGAGAAGTTCCAGAGCCGAGCACATGGCTTCTAGTTGCTTCCGGCCTGGCGGCAATGTATTGGAAGGCCCGTCAAAGGTTCGCCCGAACCTAGTTTCCAACGGTCGTCAGTCAACACGTCGTTTCAGCCTGAACAAAACTGTCATCCCGACCCGAGTGAGCGAATGCGAACGCAGTGGAGGGACCTGCTGTTTTTGATTTGGACTCTGCCATTACGACGTATCAAGCTACTCTCTATTCTGTAACCACGACCTTGAATGTGCGGCTCCTTTTTCGATAGCCTTCTTGGCCTGATTCACCAGGAGGCTCCCGGTGCGCTCTGCTGGCTTCGGTTCTCTGTGTCGATCAAGAGTGATGCTGTTCGTGCTCGTCCTTATTGTTCTAGCGCCGAGTCTGGTCGCTTGTTCTAGCGCCGAGTCTGGTCGCGCAAGCCATTCGACTGCATGTTGATCTCACCGACTCTCCGCGAAATATCTATCACGCGCAACTGCAGATTCCAGCCCACGCAGGTGAGATATCTCTGGTTTTCCCGAAGTGGAGTCCAGGAAACCACCGCCCCAGTGGACCGATTGGCGGCCTCACCGGCATTCGCATGGAGGCTGCGGGGCGGACACTCTCGTGGCAGCGGGATGCGATTGAGATGTACGAGTTCCATCTCAAAGTCCCGGCTGGCGTGGACAATCTGAATATCTCGCTGGACGCGATCACGACCTTGGATAGTGCGGGCGGAGGCGGGCCTGCGGCCTCCAGCAACGTTCTGGACTTGAACTGGAATGCGGTGGTGCTTTATCCGAAAGGCGCGAAGTCTGACGATGTGAGCTTTCAGCCTTCTGTGACATTGCCCTCGGAATGGAAATTCGGCACGGCGTTGCAGGTCGCGAGTACGAATGGCGATGAAGTGAACTTCGCTCCAGTAACTCTTACAACCCTGGTCGATTCGCCCTTAATTGCCGGAGCGCACTACCGGAAAGTCGAACTGAGCAAGGCGGGAGAAACACCGAATCACGTGATGGATACCGTGGCCGACTCGGAAGAGGATTTGGCTATGACGCTAGCGGATGTCACCGCATATCAGAAGCTGGTTGCCGAGACGGGGGCGCTGTTTGGCGCGCGGCACTATCGCCGCTACCACTTCCTTTATACGCTGAGTGATCAGGTTGGCGGACACGGACTCGAGCATCATGAATCGAACGACAGCGTGGCAGCGGAGAGAACACTGCTCGATCCTGACCTGCACATGCTGTATGCCGGGCTCTTGCCGCATGAATTCGTGCACTCCTGGAACGGCAAGTACCGCCGGCCTGCCGGACTTGCCACTCCCAATTATCAGGAGCCGATGATAGGCGACCTGCTTTGGGTGTACGAGGGCCTCACGGAATAACTGGGGAACCTGCTGGCGGAGCGCAGCGGATTGTTAACGGATGAGCAGTATCGCGAGTCGCTCGCCGGAACCGCGGCAATGCTCGATCATCGCGCGGGACGGAAGTGGAGACCGCTGGAGGACACGGCCCGTTCCGTACAAACTCTGCGCATGATGGGATCGCAGTGGCAGAACTGGAGGCGCGGTCTTGACTACTATCCTGAGGGCGAACTGATATGGTTGGAAGTGGACTCGCTGATCCGGCAACAGAGTCACGGGCAGAAATCGCTGAACGATTTTTGCCGAAGCTTCCATGGCGGCGAGAGCAGCCCTCCGAAAGTTGTCCCTTATACGTTCGATGACGTGGTGCGCGGTCTCAACGAAGTCGCGCCCTATAATTGGGCGGCGCTTCTGCGCGAGCGCGTAGCTGCGACCAGCAATCACGCGCCGCTCGGAGGCATTGAACGCGGCGGCTGGAAGTTGGTCTATAACGACAAGCCGAACGTCTTCGGCAGCGCGCTGGAGAAACTGGCAAAGTTTTCGGATTTTTCCTATTCGCTGGGCTTCAGTGTGAATGCGGATGGCAGGCTGGATGACGTAATCGTGGGGTCCCCGGCATATCAATCAGGCATGGGTGCCGGAATGAAACTGATTGCTGTCGCTGGACGGAAATGGTCACCCAGCATCCTGCATGAGGCGCTGAAGGCCGCGCAGGCCAACCATCAGCCGATTGAATTGCTGGTGGAGAACGCGCAATTCTTTGAAACGTATTCGGTTGAGTATTACGAGGGCGACAAGAATCCGCATCTGGAGCGCGTTTCGGATCAACCAGACATTTTGGGGGAAATTCTGAAACCGCTCACTCAATAAGCCTGAACTCGGTAGTGGCTCATTTTCTATTGGCAGTGTCCTAGCGGGAGATCCTCGCTCCGCCTGAAAAACGGCTACTCTCAGGGATGACGCCATCGACCATCGAACCATGCAACGGAAGATCCCTTGACCCGCTCGCAAAAACGCGGGCTCTTCGCGATGCCGCCTAGTGAGATTCTTCAAACTAAGCCACTACCCTGAACCCTTAGTTCTAATACCTACGTAAGTCCCGGTGGTAATATTCGCTGCTAGAATCGCGCTAGAACCAGCAAAATAAAGCCTGGCGCAGGCATTCCATGCATTGTTTAACCCAGCATTGTTTAACCCAGCATTCTTCAACCCGGCATTCTGCCACTCGGATCAATTTCATTCTGGTGCTGGCGGGAGTATGTGCGCTGTTGGTTGCGCCCTCGTTGTTCGCGCAGAAGTTGTTCGCACAGGCCTCAGTTCGCACCGTGAAGGTGCTGAGCGCTAAGGATGCGGTGGAGATTGAAGTGGGAGCCAGCGACCGGATCGTGCCGCAGACGCAAGTGCTGACCGGTCCCGATCGCCTGGTGATCGACTTTCCCAATGCCGTTCCCAGCCAAGATTTACGCAGTCAATCGGTAGATCGCGGAGAAGTGAAAGACGTTCGCGTGGGGCTGTTTCAGTCGAAGCCACCGGTTACGAGAATCGTACTGGATTTGAAGAGCGCGCAATCGTACCAGGTGTTTCCCAATGGCCGCACGGTCATGATCAAAGTCATGGGCGGCGGCACGGATAATTCGGTTGATGCCGACAATCTTCCTTCGCAATCGGCCCGGCGCGCCGGCTTGGTGGTGGCGAATTACACGACTCGCGCCGAGCCGGTCAGAGTGGTGACCTCGAATCAGCCGACGCTGGACGTGACGTATCAAAATGGACTTCTTGGGATCAGGGCGAATAAAGCGACGCTGGCGGAGGTATTGTTTGCGGTACAGCAGCGCACGGGAGCCGAGGTATCGATTGCCGCCGGCGCCGAGCAGGAAAAAGTAGCAGTTGAAATTGAGCCCGCACCTGCGCCTGAAGTTCTGGCGCGCCTGCTGAATGGTTCACGATTTAATTTTCTGATTCTGAGCGCGGTGGACGATCCCTCGAAACTGGATCGCGTAATCCTCAGTACGCGGCCTGAAGGCGGGTTCGTGCCGCCGCCACCTCCCTCCCGAGCAATGAGTGTTGAAGACTTGGAAGATGAGGAACCGGCGAGCGTGAATCTGCAGCCCACCAATCGCGTTCCAGCGCCCGTGCAGGTTCCTACCGAGCCCGAAGCGAAGACGCCTCCATCCGAAGATAGTAATCCCGATTAGCTAGCCGCTACAGCGCGCAAACCCAATCGACCACAAAGGACACGAAGGACCGCGCAGGAATTCTGTGTTTACTTCGTGTCCTTTGTGGTGCATGGTTTTCTGTTTTGTTGAGAGCTGCTCTACGGCGGGGTGATCAGACGGATGGGTACAGGGGATGTGCCCGTTACCGGGCTGGGGCCCACAGTACCTCCTGATCCATTGCCGCAGCCAGATACGTTGAGGATGGTGACGGAGATATCTCCATTCTGGTCAACGGCGTTGATGAACACCTGCAGGAATCCAACGATCGTGACGCTGGTGGTTCCAGTGCCCAGCGTGGTGAGTTTTTCATCGTAGATCGGCAGGGACACAATCGAATTGCTACTGGTGATGGGACTACCCGAGGCCAGTCCCAACGGACTGCTGGATCCAGTAAGGACCTGGAAGGGATAGGTCGAGGGCGCCGCGTAATTGTCAAAGGTATCCTGGCCGTCGGGTTGGGAAGCTGTGGGGTCTCCCTCATTGATCAGGCACTTCACGCCATTTGTGGTGTCGGCGCGTGGATTCTCGCTGAGGTCGACCATAGGAGCATTCCCCGGGGTGTTTTGCACGCCGCATTGGTAAAGCGTGCTCTGGTCGCATCCGCCAATAGACGGTTCGTAGTCAGGGCTGCCGCCGCTTCCCACAGAGGCGCAGGATGGGACCGCGGTCGGGGTGTATATGGTTTGTCCGGGAACATACTGGAGACTTGGAAACAGCGGAGGAGTTGTGCCGGAAAAATTCGCTAGGGGCTGGCCAGGTGATGGGGTGCTCAACAGGGTGCAGTTGGAGCCGCTGTAGGCGCAATCCGGAACAAGCCAGAAGGTTTCTCCAATTACGCCAGTTGATTTGAAGTTATTGCCGTTCAGCGTGATTCCCTTATTTTGAATTGAACCGTCGGCAAGAACGACAAGAGGAGCGCACGATTTACCTTTCATGTTGCAATAATTCCCGCTGTTTCCCGGGTGGTCAGGGTTCAACGGATCTTGATTGGGGACAATCCAGGGCTTCACACAACTGGGTTGCACCGGAATGATGGTAGCGGCGACGCTGCCGGAGTTGGACGGATTAAATGCCTCCGCCGTGGCATTGGCACTCACGCTATTTCCGGTGTTTCCCCAGATTCGCGAGAAAAAAGTGGGCAGGCTGTTTCGCGTGACCAATACGTTGACCACGGGATTCACACCAAAAGCGGCGGGCAGCCCAGAGCAGTCGGTTAACTTCGTAGCCCCGACGGAGTAGGTCACGCTGGTAGAACTTGCCACGCTGCCTCCCACCGAGCTCTGCGTGCCCACTGCGATTGCGGCCAAAGTCGCAGGACTCCCCACTCCGCCGCAAATCGCCGTTCGCGTCGCAGCGTTGTCAGGATCACCGGTCATGCCCGAAACCGAGATTACGCGTGCAGCCGCCAGCGCGGCAGCGTCCGCGGAGCGCTGCGCTTCCTCACGTGCCAGGTAAAGAGTGATGACATCAATCGAGAGGGCAGCCATGGAAATGATGGCTACCATCGCGAGGGCGACGAGAACCATGGTGACGCCACGTTCGTCGGGACGGGAAGGGCACACCGTTGGAGCTTTTCGAATTGCGGGCGGTTTCATGCCGGAATCAATTCTCGTTCATCGCGACCGAGGCCACGGTCACCGATGTGGGCAGAGCCATGGTCGAGCCCAGTACGCTTGCGATGCGGCCAAAGCGCCATTGGTAGGCATACTGAATGCTGACGCAAGTAGAGATGATAGCCGTTTGAGTCGGACCGCCTCCCAGGGGCTGCGTCTGACAGGTAGGGCTGGCTGTCTGGACGGCCGCAGCCGGAACGAAATAATATCCGCGGTTAATGACGACAGTTAATGCTCCAGCCGGACAATTCGGGCCGTTGGAGGGCGATGTGGATGTCCAGGTCAGGTTTGTCGGCGTCGTGCTTAACTTAATGCCACAGTCATTGATGTTGTTTGCCAGCAGGTAACCATCAACCACTTGAAATGCGTCTACGACCGACGCAGGGACCGCATTGGATGGATGCTGCAGGTCACTCGCCGGGTCCGCGGCGGCGACACGGGCGGCGTCCCGGGCAACATTGGTAAGTTTCTGTTTGAAGGTAAAAGCGTTGCTGAAATCGAAGATGCCCACGACGAATAACACCAGCAGAGGCAGAGCAACGGCGAATTCCACCAATTGCGCACCACGGTCGTCGCGATATCCGATTCTTTGCGATCCGCAGCTCTCGAGTTCAACAGAGTAGATCAATGGGTCTCCATCCGGACGCGCGCAGAGGCTCGCAGGTAGATTCTTTGTTTGTTCAGCGAAGTGAAAGGCAGCCAGAACTGAAAGGGATATTGAAAGGTTACCGATACTCCGCAGACTCCTGCTCCTCCGGTAGACAAATTTGCCAATTGAACCGGGAGTTGCACGCACACCTTGGTACTTCCAGAGCAGCTGTTTGTACCAGTACAGGCAACGAAGGCGGGCGCGGGTGACGGCCACTGGGCCTGGTTAATATCTAACTTGGAAGCCGTAAGGGCATTTTGAGTGGCGTTGGCAGCGTTGGTCGCGTACTGCGTCAGCAGGTCGGGTCCGCCACAGGTCGCACAGTATGGCGTAGCTCCAGCGCGCGCGCCTTCTTGGGCGGCGCGGGTGATTGCGCCGTAAATGCTGAATGCTTGTCCGAACCAGAAGATTCCCAGCAGCATCATGAACATCAGCGGCAGCACGGCAGCGGCTTCCGCAATTTCGGCGCCGCGGGTATCCGAGGCCAGACGGCGGGCGTGGATAAGAACGTCAAGTTTCATTTGGAAAATCTTTCGAGCTGGGTTACTCCGCAAACCCAAGATCCCTCCACTGCGCTTCCCGTTCCCTTTGGAAACGCGAAGCTCCGGTCGGGATGACAATTCATATTGCGGATGACAATTTCCTGTCGGGTTGACAAATTCTTATTCTCAAAAGTTTTGGCAATCTCCGAGGTTGACAGTTAAGCCACCAGCTTGAGTTTCCGGAGAACTCCATATAGCACTACCGTGAACGCCAGAGCAACGCCGTAGGGAACTTTCAAAGAATCCGGATTGTCGAGCGAGACGCGGGCGCCCGGGAGCCTGAAAGTTACCAGCGAAATCAGAATATGTCCGATGTTGCGCAATGTTTGACGCACGCGTCCTTTGTAGATCACCAGGGCCACCGCCATCAGGCCAGCCACAAGGACCGATGCGAAGAGCAAGTCGGCCAGTGTGCTCGGACCCGTAAATGCTCCCAGTGCGCCTGCAAGCTTCCAATCGCCGGCGCCCAGGCTGCGCAGCAGCACGAACGGCAGCAGCAACGCCAAGCCGACGGCCGCGCCGAGCAGGGAAGCCTTCATCCCACTCCAGCCGCTGACCAGTGTGTTCGAACCTATCCCAACCAGCAATCCCGATACCGTAAGCCAGTTCGGGATGCGGCGGCTGCGCAGATCGGTCCAGCCCGCGATCAGCGCCAGAAGCACGGCTCCATCCAGAATCATGGGGTTCAAATGTGCCTCGGTCGGTTGAGGCACTGTTCCATGATTCCTGGATGATATTGAAAAAGACCCATTTTGTGAGTTTTAGAAAGTGCCTGCTTGAGCGGATTTTCACATGGCGGGTGGGCGAAGTCAATGAAGCTGAGGTTGCGTCCGCTGGAGAGCCGCGGCGGCTGTGCCGGATGTAGTCAAAACAAAAAGCCCGGAACGAGTCCGGGCTTCTTGCGAACCATGTGCACTATTGCCGGTTGAACGCCGGCGCGGCGTTGTGCTCGGCGACAATTTTCTTGGCGTTGTCGGCCAGAGCCTTCGCCTGAGGCAAAAGTTCAAGACCCTTTACCACTTCCGGATCGGACTCGGCGCGAACTTTCATGCCCTCATCCTGACCGAAGGCATCGACAAAAATTTCCGACTTGATGTTCGACTTAATCCAGTCGTTGTTGTCGAGGAGCTCGGCTTGGGTGTAGGGAATTGATGCCTCATCCAGCGATTTGCGGAAGTCCGCCACGGTCGCGTCGTCAACTTCAAAGTTCTTCGTGGGATGGTGGTTGACCACGTAGCGCTTGGCGAAGTTGAAGAATGCATAATGTTGCAGCAGAGTGTCCTGGAAGTGATTGCTCTTCACCGCCGGAATGTTCACGTCAGGAGTAATGCCACCGCCGCCATACACGGTACGTCCGCTGTCAGTGAGTTTTACTTCGCGATTGGCGGTATTGGTGCTCTCAGCCGTGTCGCGATTGTAGTAGTAGTCGTAGAGCGAAATGTTGCTGTAATCGCGCTGGATCAGGCGTCCGCTTGGGGTGTAGTAATGTGCGGTGGTCAGTGCCAGGCCGGTATTTTCCGACAGCGGATACACCGTCTGCACCAGGCCTTTACCGAAGGTCACCTCGCCTGCGATCAGGCCACGGTCGTGGTCTTGAATCGCGCCGGAAACAATTTCCGCTGCCGAAGCAGTCGATCGATTCACCAGCACGACCATGGGATATTCTTTGCCGCCGTTGCCGTGCTGCGCGACATAACGTTTTTCCGCCGATGCACGCCCGTGATGCGAAACGATGACCTGGCCCTTCTTCAGGAACTTGTCGGCCACGCCCACGCCTTCGCTGAGCAGTCCGCCGGGATTGGCGCGAAGATCGAGAATCAATCCCTTCAATTCGCCGAAAGAATCGAGAGCGTCGGCCACTTCATGCTCAGTGGTTTCGTTGAAACCGTTGACATGCATGTATCCGATGCCAGGCTTGATCAGGAAATGAACGTCGACGCTGTAACGCGGAATTTCGTCGCGCACCAACGTGAACTCCATCGGCTTTTCCACGTCTTCGCGCGCAATGCTGATGTGAACCGTGGTGCCCTTCGGTCCCTTCAGCAGATCGGCAACGTCGCCGGTGCTCATGTTCTCGGTGGACTTGCCGTCGACGGCAATAATGACGTCACCGGGATGAATGCCGGCTTTGTAGGCGGGCGTTCCAGTGAAGGGATAGATGACGATAACTTTGTTGTTGCGCGGTCCGACGGTCATGCCCACGGCGTAATACTTGCCGCGCTGGTCTTCGCGCATGAGCGCGTACGACTTGGGATCAAAGAAATTGGAGTGCGGATCGAGAGCGTGCAGCATGCCGGGAATAGCGCCGTTATAGATGGCCTTATCTGCGTTCACCGGCTCGGCGTAGTTGTCCTCGACGAGCGAATACACGTCGGTGAACTGCTTGAGGCTGTCTTTGACCTCGGAGTCGCCGGTCATTGACGACTGCTGGCCGGAACGCTGGGCGAACATGATTCCCAGGAATCCGCAGGCAAGCAGGAAAAAAACTACCAGGAATAGGGATCGGCGTGAACTACGGGCCATCGTGAGATTTCCTTCGTTGAGGGCTTACTTCCACCCCAAGCTACTGCGCTGAATACACGCAGTATATCACCAGATTAGACTGCCCTGAACCGGGATTGTCACCATCGTAACCCGCCCGAAGGAGCCTTCTTATCTGATGCGGCGGAAGGCGGAATAGTTCCCGGCGACGCTGAAAACTATCAAAGCCTAACCGTGGACAGGGCGTCGTCGGATTGGGAAGAGCCGGTTCCTGGCGACTGGGCGGGCCCAGGCGGGCAATCATCTGATCGACGGCCAACGACGGAGTCGAGGCCACTTCCGGCTTGCTGGCGCGAACATAGACTCCGCTGCCGCGGCGAAACTCCACCCATCGATCGCGCGCGAGTTGGCGGTAGCCCGCGCTGATCGTGTTGGGATGCAGGTGGAAGCGGCGCGCCAGATCGCGTGTGCTGGGCAGGCGCTGACCGGGTGCCAGGTCGTCGCTCAAGATTCCGAGGACGACCTGGGTTACGAGTTGTTCGCGGATGGAGACTTCGCTGCCGCGTGCAAACCAGAATTGCATGGCGGCAACATGATAATCCGCTGCTCAGCTCTGCTCGATTTTCGCCGCCTGACTATGCGCTTACTGACAGATTCGTCGCACTGGCCGCCGCGAAAGCTGGATCGTTCGATTGCCGTGTCTGCTGCAAATCCTGCAGCAGCGAATTGTAAGACGCCTGCGCAGCCGGTGCATTGCCCGATTGGAGCGCCTGGCCCAGTTGGTCAAAGAGTTGGCTGATCTGGCCGCCATCGTGAGACCGGAAGTGGTGATGGATCCGGCTGTGAGCCACCTTCTGGAAACCCTGCTTGAGGTTGCTGTAGTCCTGCTTTGCGGATGCAGCATTGCCCGCTTTGAGATCTTGCCCGAGCTGATGCAAATCCTGGAAAACGGGATTGCCGGTTTGAGGCGGGGGTGTCGAGTTGCCTTGCGGCACAACACGGCGCAAGGTGGCGAAGTCCTGCCGGGCCGCAGAAAGCGTGTGCTGCTGAAACTGCTGCAGGTTATTGTGAATGCGTTGGCTGCCGGGATCACTGAAACTGCTGCTGGAAATAGCCGCTACGGACATAGGATCTCCTCGAAGGGAACGGTTTCGTTCCGGATGATTATCGGCACCTTGCCGAAGAACGTCGCCCGCTGAAGCATGGTTGACGTCTGCTTGGTGGCACGCTCGATGCCAAAATCCGGCTCTTTGCTCAACTCCTGAACCACACATTTTGCGGGACTTCGCAGGTAATGTTGGAGAGCAGGGAAGAATAAGAACGTTTAACGGCACGACTTGCCTAGTTCGACCGAGCAAATCGTGCCTAGCTGACGCATGCGGCGGAAGGTGTCTGTCAAAATCGTGTCTCCTGATGCATTGCCGCTTTTCCTTTTCCGGCAGTATGATTAAGCGCATGAGTCTTTCTGAGACGATCTTCCTTTTCTTTTTGGCCCTCATCATTTTCGGGCCCAAGAAGTTGCCGGAGATCGCACGCCAAGTCGGCAAGTACATGAATGAGTTCAAGCGGGCGTCGAACGAGTTCAAGGCGCAAATCGAGCAGGAAATCTCCAATCTCGAGGTTGAGAAGCGGCAGACGATCCTGCCCCCCACGCCATTGCAGGGCGTAACCAGTCGCACGTCGCAGGTGTCGGTGATGGAAGCGAGCCTGCCGGAAACTTCTTCCGCCCAGGCTGCGACGAATCTTCCCGCGACTCTGGGCGCTTCCGACGATGACGAACCGCTGTTTGCCACCGCGCCAGGTTCAGCTGAGCCGCCACCAGCTACCGAAGCCCCTGCCCACTCAGAGGATGTGACCTCCCCCGCATCGCGGGAATCGCATGTTTGAATCCCAGGCCGCAGATAGCGGCGGCGAAAATGAAAAAGAACCCATGACCACCATGGGTTTTCTCGATCACCTTGAAGAACTGCGCCGGCGGATCGTGTATTCCATCGCAGCAGTCGCGGTGGGCTTTATTGCCTGCTGGTGGAAGGTCGAGCGCATCTACGATGTGATGCAGCGCCCCATCATGGACGCGCTCAAGGCTAACGGCCTTGCGGAAAAGCTGGTATACCTGAACCCCACCGAACCCTTCAACCTTTACTTGAAGATCGCCGCGCTTGCCGGACTGTTCCTGACCTCACCATTCGTGCTCTATCAGGTGTGGATGTTCATCTCTCCGGGACTGTATCGCAATGAAAAGCGCTATGTCGTACCTTTCATGGTCTCGACCATCGCCTTATTCACCTCGGGCGGATACTTTGGTTACAAGATCGTGTACCCGGCGGCGCTGAATTTCCTGATTGCCTTCGGAAAACAGTTTCAGCCGATGATCACCATCGGCGAATATACCTCGCTTTTTCTCAGCATCATTCTCGGCATGGGATTAATTTTCGAGATGCCGATCCTGGTATTCTTTCTTGCCCTCATGGGCATCGTCAGTGCCGGATTCATGTGGAAGAATTTTCGCTATTCGATTCTGGTGATTTTCATCATCGCGGCTATCGTCACCCCGACAACTGACATCCTAAACATGTGTATTTTCGCGGCGCCCATGATCGCGCTATACGCGGTCAGCATCGGCGTAGCGTGGCTGGTACATCCCAAGCAGCGTAAGGCGCGGAAAGAGAAGCAGGCGTGATGAGGGTGATTAGAATGCCCGGAAAACCTCTCTCGTGGATTCTGCTGGCTGGAGCGCTGCTGCTGGTTGCGTGTGACCGCGACAAAGATGCTGCTG
>QIAK01000411.1:11830-19351 GCA_003225515.1 Acidobacteriota bacterium
CCCGTCCGTTGGGGAGTGCGAATCACAAGAAGGTTGAAGACTATCTCACCGCTCAATTGAGAGGCGATCAGGTCGAGCACGATACCTTCACCGCAGACACGCCGGAAGGAAAATTTACGGTGCACAACATCATTGCGAAGTTTCCCGGGTCGAAGGAGGGGATCATCGTAATTGCCAGCCATTACGATACGAACTATTTCTTGCGGAAGACTTCCTACGTGGGAGCCAATGACGGCGCTTCGTCCAGCGGCTTGTTGCTCGAAATTGCGAACCAGCTACGCGGCAAGATCCACGATGGTTATAGTGTTTGGCTGGTGTGGGACGACGCCGAAGAGGCTATGAAACCAGACGGATCCGGCGGTCTTCCCCAGGAAATGCCTTTCGATCAGGACAGCCTGTACGGCATTACGCATGTGGCCCAGACCTGGCAGGCGGACGGAACGTTGAAGAGGATCAAAGCATTTCTGCTGGCCGATATGATTGGTGACGCCGATCTCAACATCGATCGCGATCTTAATTCGACGCCGTGGCTCGAAGATGTCGTGGGTGAAGCGGCGAAACGCCTGGGCTATCAATCCCATTTTTTTGCGCGCACGAACCAGGTTGGCGACGATCACATTCCGTTCATGAAGCGAGGCGTGCCATGCGCCGACCTCATCGATTTCATGTACGGCTACAACAACGTCTTCTGGCACACGCCGCAGGATACTGTCGACAAGTTGAGTCCAAAAAGTCTGGAGATTGTCGGCAGCGTCATGCTGGAGACGGTACACATTCTCGACAAGATGGATCCGCTCCCGCCAAAGTAATTGAGAACTGTCCAGCAAAAGCACTAAACCGCATCGAGCCGCCCTGGTTTTGCGCTTTTCCATAATTTCGTTTCTAATGCAGCCAACTATGCGAACTGTAAAGGCCTGGTTCCTTCTCTTTGCCTTCATCTTCTCCTGCAATGCCCTCGGCGCAAACCCTCCCGCGAATACCGCTGACATCAATCAAGTGATTCAGACGGCGCTTCAGCCCTCGCCATTGGAGACGAATCTCCATCGGCTGACGGATGAGATTGGCGGGCGCGTTCCGGGAACCATCGGGATGCAACACGCGGTGGCCTGGGGAATGCAAGCCTTCACCGTTGCGGGCGCGGACAGCGTTCATACGGAAGGATTCACCATTCCCTCCTCGTGGGCTGAGGGCGATACCGAGATGAGCGCGACCACCGCGTACCAGGTGGATCCCACGCAGGTGGGCGGAGGAACGGTATTGTCCTCGTTTCGGGTGCGCGCGGTCTCTGTGGCGTGGGCGCCCGCGCTCGCTCCGGTGAAGCACGTGCCGATCGTCGATGTGGGCGACGGGACGGAAGCCGATTTCAAAAAGGCCGGGGACTTTTCGGGGAAGCTCGTGCTGGTTCACACGGTCGTTTTAAAAACCTGGGATGACCTGCTCGGCGAGTATGTGAAGGCACTGCCGGTAATCGGACTAGCAGTAAAAGGAAAAGCCAAGGCAGTCGCGTTCATGGCAACGCGTGAACATGACATTCTTTACCGGCACACGAATGCGTCAGCTGGAGAAATCGATCGCCTGCCCATGGTGATTGTCGCCCGCGAGGATGGTGAGCGCATTGCGCGCCTGCTGGCCTCGGGAAATCTGGTGTGGGCCGATCTCTCTATTCCCAATCAGATTGGCGGGCCCATCAAGTCATCGAATGTGGTCGCAGAAATTAGAGGCAGCGAATTGCCTGACGAGTTCGTGATATTGGGAGCGCACCTCGATTCTTGGGAACTGGGCACGGGTGCGCTGGATAACGGATGCAACGCCGCGCTCGTCGTGGATGCGCTGCGTGCAATCAAGGCCGCAGGGGTCAAGCCGCGGCGCACAATTCGCTTTATTCTTTTTTCCGGCGAAGAGGAGGGATTAATCGGGTCACGCCAGTATGCGTATAACCACCGCGCCGAACTCGACAAGGCTGCGGGAGTGATTGTTTTCGACTCGGGTACTGGAAAGACCACTGGATTCGCAGTGGGCGGCCGGAAAGATGTTGTCTCCACCGCAAAAGATCTGATTGCACCGCTAGCGCAATTTGATCTGAAAGAGTTGAAGACCGACATGGAGTGGGGTACCGACCACTTTGATTTTATGCTCGAGGGTGTGCCCACGTTCGTCGCCGACCAGCAAGAGGCTAACTATCTGGAAAACTACCATGCCATTTCCGACACGTACGACAAAGTGGACTTTCTTCAACTGAAGAAGCACGTGGCTGAAGCCGCTGCAATGAGCGTCGGCTTGGCAGATCTTTACGCCAAAATCGGTCCGCGCCTCACCCGTGACCAGATTGAGCAGACGATGCGCGAGACCAACAGCGTGGAAATGTTCAAGGCGTTCGGAATTTGGGATGACTGGGTCAACGGTCAACGCGGAAGACAGAAATGATAATCGTTGATTTTTGATTTGTGATTATTGATTCGCCGCCAGGAACTTCATTGCTCTATTTCTGGATACTCTTCAATCTTTTCGCGCTGGGCATGTTGGTGTTGGACCTCCGGGTCTTTCACCGTCCCGGCCACATTGTAAAGTTTCACGAAGCTCTGGGCTGGAGCGCCATGTATGTAGCTCTGGCCGCGGGGTTCGCGGGCGTGTTGTATCTGTGGCAAGGGCACCTGGCTGCGCTGGAATTCGTCACCGGATACGTTCTGGAGCTTTCGCTCAGCGCAGATAATCTGTTCGTTTTTCTCCTGATCTTCAACTTTTTCGCGGTTCGGGACGAGCAGCAGCATCGGGTTTTGTTTTGGGGAGTTCTGGGCGCGCTCGTGATGCGGGGCATTTTCATCGGAGCCGGTGTCGGCCTGATCTCGCGTTTTCACTGGGTGCTTTATATCTTCGGCGGCCTGCTGATCATTAGCGGGATCCGGTTCCTGGTGATGGGGGAGCACAAGGTCGATCCAGGAAAGAATCCATTGGTGAAGGCGCTGCGCCGTTTTATTCCAGTGACGAATGAATATCAAGCTGGGAAGTTCTTCGTCCGTAATCTGCAGGACAACTCGCGTCTTTACGCGACGCCACTGTTGGTCGTGCTGCTGGTGATTGAAACTACCGACGTGCTGTTTGCGGTTGATTCCATTCCCGCCGTTCTCGCGGTTACCCTGAACGCCTTTATCGTTTACACGTCGAACGTCTTCGCCATCCTGGGGCTGCGTTCCATGTATTTCGCGGTGGCGGGGTTGATGAAGCTCTTTCGCTTTCTGCACTACGGGCTGGCGGTCGTGCTCATTCTGGTGGGCGTGAAGATGTGCGCCGCGGATTATTACCGCGTTCCTGTCACGGCAACGTTAAGCGTTGTTGCCGGCGTTCTTTTAATTTCGATCGCGATTTCTGTGGCTTTTCCCGCACGGGTCAATGCATGAACACGCTTCTCCACCAAGCTTGATCAAGGCACCCTTCTGAGTGCATACGCTATTATTAACCGCATGCCGCAAGTGACCATCCACGTGCTCCCGCGCCCATATCAGGCCTGGATTGAGAATGGCCTGCTCACGAGGGCGGGCTCAGTTCTGAGCGAATTGCTGCCACAAGCCAGCCGCATTTTTGTTGTGACTGTGCCTCCCGTGCGCAAGCGCTGGGGATCGAAACTGATGAGTTCTCTCAAGGCTGCCGGGTTCGCGACACAGCTGATTCCCATGCCGGACGGCGAACCGACCAAACGACTCGCCACGGTTGAAGCACTCGCGGACAAGTTGGCGCGACTCGGCGCCGACCGCAAGGCAGTGATCATAGCTCTGGGCGGCGGAGTTGTGGGCGACGTCAGCGGCCTGCTCGCGTCGCTCTACATGCGCGGCATCGAGCTGGTGCAGATTCCCACGACCGTGCTGGCACAGGTGGATGCTTCTATCGGGGGGAAAACGGGAGTCAATCTCGTTGCCGGCAAGAATTTGTTGGGAACCTTCCACCATCCGCGAGTCGTGCTGATTGATCCCACTGTGCTGAAGACGCTACCGGATCGAGAGTTTCGCGCCGGACTGTACGAAGCGTTGAAATGCGGCGTGATTGGCAACGTCGAACTCTTTTTGCGTTTTGAGCAGAATCGCGCTCGCATTCTGAAGCGCGATCCGCTGGAACTGGAGTGGCTGATCGCGCAATCGGTGCGACTGAAAGCTGAAGTGGTCTCCGCCGACGAGCGCGAGGACGGCTTGAGGCGCGTTCTTAATCTGGGCCACACCATTGGGCACGCACTCGAAGCGGAAACCGGCTACCGGCGCTTGCTGCACGGCGAAGCCGTCGCCTGGGGAATGATCGCGGCCACGAATATCGCCCTCAGCGTGGGCCGCACCGACAGTGTTACTGCCGGCCGTATCGTCGATTCCGTGTTAAGCCTGGGGCGCTTGCCGGAGGTGAATGTAAACTCGCGCAAAATTATGGGGCGGCTTCAGTCGGACAAGAAAACTCAAAATGGAGTCGTTCACTTCATTCTGCCGCGTGAAATCGGCAAAGTTGAGGTTGCCAGTGACGTCCCCGGCAGTGCTGTGATTGATGCTGTTGAAGAATTGCGGCGTCTTTCACGCGGCGGCTGGGTTTGGGAAAAATAGAAGGAGATACGAAAATGCAGGAGACGGCGCAACAGTATATTCAGCGAATCCTAGGCAATGTGGAAGACGAAGACGCCCTCAAAGTTCAGAAGGCAACTGCCGGCAGGCTGAAAAAGCTGATTCACAGGCTGACCCCGAAACAACTGAAATGGAAGCCGGAGCCGGGGAAGTGGTCGATTGCGGAAATCCTGGCGCATTTGGCGGATGCGGAAATTGTTGCGAGCTGGCGCATGCGATTTATTGTCGGAGCCAGTGGAGCAACCATTCAACCCTTTGATCAGGATGCCTGGGCGTCGGTATTTCAGTACGGAAAGCGCGATGCCAAGCAGTCGCTGGAGGTATTTCGCGTACTCCGCGAAAACAATCTGGCGATGCTCAAGGCGCTTCCACGCGAGGCCTGGGAGAGTTACGGGATGCATTTGGAGCGCGGCAAGGAAACCATTGCGCACCTGACGCGCATGTTCGCCGGGCACGATATGAACCATGTGCGGCAGATTGAAGGCATTGCTTCCCAACTGAAGAAGAAACGGAAGTAGCACTTGCAGGGAACCAGCAAATCCAGTGTGGTAGGCGCCGCTCCGGAAGGAGCAAGGGACCAGGCGTCGGCCGCCCGCGCTGTTCGGGAGATGTTCACCTCGATTGCTCCGCGCTACGATCTGTTGAATCACGTTTTGTCATTCAATATCGACCGCCTGTGGTGGCGCCGCACCGCGCGGACATTCCAGGAGGTCCTATCCCGCCCGGACGCACGCATTCTTGACTTGTGTTGCGGGACTGGAGATATGACGTTTGCTTTGCGGCGGCTGGCAGAGAAGTCGTCTGCTGAGATTCTGGGCGCTGATTTTTCCCACGCGATGTTACAGCGGGCCAGTGCGAAATCGTCGGCGACGCAGAATGGTTCAGCGCCAAAATGGATCGAAGCTGACGCTTTAAATTTGCCGTTCCCGAGCGCGCATTTCGATCTCCTGACCTCTGCCTTTGGCTTCCGCAATCTTGCTGACTACGATGCCGGGCTTCGGGAGATTGTGCGGGTGCTGCGTCCCGGCGGCGAGTGCGGCATTCTCGACTTTGGCGAACCCAAGGGAGCAATGGGCGCGCTTTACCGAATCTATTTCAAACAAGTATTGCCCCGCGTTGGCACAATGATTTCTGGTGTGCGTGGACCCTATGCCTATCTTCCCGCGTCGGTCGAGCGCTTCCCACCGCCAGAAGAAATGCTGGTCAGGATGAAGCGCGCCGGCTTTGCCGAAGCCACCTGGACGCCCTACACGTTCGGAATAGCAGGCCTGTATCGGGGAAAGATGCTCAAGTAGCGGCGGGGCGCAATCGCGACGCGGAATAGAACATAAATGCGGGAGCTAGTTTGTCTGCGCTTTTTGTAATGCCTGGGTGGCGCCGGGCTGGAAGCTATCCGCAAACGCATCCGCAATGGTGTAGCGGATCACGTGCTCATACTCTGGACCCAGGAAGCGGCGAAGACGATCTGTGTTCATGATGTATTCGCCAGTCATGTAAGGAACAGCTTCTGGCGGGATCGCCGAGATCTTGCGCTTCCACAAAAACTTCAGCACTTGCCGCATTGCCCATTTACCGGGGACGCGCACCAGTTTTGCCTTCGCCATCTCGACGCAGAGGCCAAATGTGAGGGGCTCGCCACGTCCGGCAACGTTCAGAACCGTAAGCCGTTGCATTTCCGGCTCGCGCTGCAGGATATGGCGAATCAGCCGGGCCATGTCATCAACGTGGATAAACTGAATTTTGTTGTCGAGATACTGTTGCCCGGTGGGAAACATGCACGGGAGCCGCTTGCCCTCGGCGCGCATCTTTTCGGCGCGCGCACTCTTCCCATTCGGAGTCCCGTGGAATGCTCCCATCATGTAATTCTCGACGCTTGCGCCGGCAAAAATGTGTGGTCTCAAAATATAGGCACTGCAGCCCCGGAGTGCGTGCGAGCGGGTTTGCACCACTTCATCTGACTGCTTCTTATGAATGGCATAGGGCAGAGTGTGGGCCGCGAGTAATGATTCCTCGGTCGCGGGCGCGGGCAGGTTGGGGCCATAGGCTGAAACGCTGCTGGGAAAAATAAACTGTTTCACTCCGTCATCGGTCGAGCGATTGGCCTCGGTGACGGCTTCCATTACTCGGGCCGTTCCCGCGACGTTAATCTGCCACATGCGTTCTACGTCGATCACGCCGGTGCGAACGGGGTCGAGGACGAAGGCGAGGTGGACCACTGCGTAAGCGTGTGTGTCACGCAGCAGTTCGTACAAAACCCGGGTGGACGACTCCTGGCCCAGGTCCATGCTTTCAAACTGCATCTCGGATGCGGTTTGGGGTGGAGTTACGTCCACCCCAATCACCGAGTAACTGCCCAGCAGAGGTAGAAGCCTGGAGCCGAGATTGCCCGACACACCGGTTACAACAACGACAGGTTTCGCCATCAGTCAGGTTTCGCCGCCGGAGGTTGCGCCGGAGGCTGTGTTTGGGGCTGAGCTCCCGGACCGGCTGGAACTGGAGCAGGTTTGGGACGCGGCAGCCGAGGAGGAGGAGCGACGCCCACGCCGCCCGGACCGAAATACGCTTCGTTGGTTTCGACTTTGAATGACGAGCTTACTTTGTCCATCATTTCGCGCGTTCGATCGTTCTGCACTTTGCTGTGGATTTCGTTCGTTGCTTGATCGAGCGGAATTTCACCCTTGCTGTTCACCTTATAAATGTAGTGCCCACCGGAATCGCTGATCACTTGCGAAACTTCGCCCGGCTTCAAATCGAATACCGCAGCATGTGCCGGCGGCAATCCGGTGCGGCGCGTGTTGGGAAGATTCACTGTTGGCGACTCGATCTTCATGCCAGCCGCGTCAAACGCTTCCTTTTGAAGCTTAGCGAGATCCTCACCAGCCGCGGCTCGCGCTTGCAGGCTTTGAGCCAGCTTGCTCATCGCTTGCTC
>QIAK01000412.1:0-5705 GCA_003225515.1 Acidobacteriota bacterium
GATTGCCGGGCGCATCAGGCGTCTCATTCGATAATCCTCACGAGATGATCCTCTTTTATACGGTCTTCTTTAATACGATCTTCGCCGGAATAGCAGGTTTTCCCGCGTTTCGCCGTGTCACGACGAGCTTTTTGGCGCGGAAAATCTACTCGATACACAAAAAAGGTTCGGTGAGCCGATTATAGCATCGCGTTTTATCTCTCCCGAAGTCATTGCGCGCGAGGGAGTTACACTCTTTGGTCGTAAGCCTAAAGGTCGTGCCTTCGGGTTTCAGGCGTCAGATCCCATCCCGCGGCTGAAATCGACTTCTGAAGCCGGAACTGAAGGCCCCGGCCTTCGCCAAGCACACGTCTGATGGTCCCGACTTCAACTGCTAAGATAAAAACTCCCATGGCGCGCCAATCCACACACCAGACTAAGGCCAATCCGGAGAAATCTCCGCGCCGGGATCCCACTGCCTCGGGTGACAGAGACGCTGCTGTTAATAGGATCGCTTCCCATAACTACTTCTTGCTGGAAAAATTTGAGGCGGGCGTCGTTTTGACCGGAACCGAGGTGAAATCTGTGCGGGGAGGTCTCGCCAACCTCAAAGATTCTTACGGATTGGTCAAAGATGACGCTGTATGGCTCCTGAATGCCCACATCGGCCCGTACGAGCACGGCAATATCCACAATCATGCTCCGCTACGGACCCGCAAATTGCTGATGCATCACGAAGAGATCCGGAAGCTGATTGGCAAGACCCAGCAGAAGGGGCTGACGCTGATCCCCACCCGGTTGTACTTCAAGAACGGCAGAGTGAAAGTGGAACTCGCCCTTGCGAAAGGCAAGCAGCTCTGGGACAAGCGCGAAACCGAGCGGCGCCGGACAGCCGACAAGGAAGCCCGGGACGCCATTGGCCGCAGCCGTAAATCATAGGCAGATTTCTAATCCAGAACCACTAGCGGCACGAAGTACCACGAAGAAGAGTAACGATCAGTTTTCCTTCGTGATACTTCGTGCCCTTCGTGGTTCAAGGGCGGTTTTTTGTGGCTGCGCGAAAATGCCTATGTAGAGACGGCCGCCGTCGGCAAGCCGCCCGCAGCCCTCAAATACAATGGAGCCTGCGATCTTCCATGAGCCTCACCATCAAGACCGTAAACCTGAAATCCGATATGCCTTCAGTCGAAGAGGCTCTCCAGCGTCTGGCTCGCGAACTTGCGATCGCACGCAAAGAAAACGTAACTCTCCTCAAGATTATCCACGGGTACGGTTCAACGGGGGCTGGCGGCGATATCCGCATTGCAGTCCAGAGACGATTACACGATCAGATTCAGGAAGGTCAGGTGCGCGGCTGCATTTTCGGAGAGAACTGGTCCAAGACCGATGACACGACGTGGCGACTGTTGCAGGCGCATTCGGAGTTGAAGAGCGATCCCCACCTCGGCCGCCGCAATCAAGGCATCACTGTTGTCCTGCTTTGACAATTGTGCTGTGCCGTCAGGCTCCCTCGGTCGGTGGAAGATCCGGAACAACGGGAAGAACCGGTTGACCATCGGAAACCACGCTGACCGGAACTGGCGGCGGCCCCACCGGTTCCAGCGGCTGCACGGGAACTACGGGCACAAGCATGTACTGCTGCCAGTACGATACCGCGACTCCGCGCTGCCAGAAACGCGGAATTAAGAGGAGTAGCAGGATCAACTGGCTGATCAGGAAGGCGCGCGTCACGCTCGTCGAGGGAATAAAGTGTTCCCAAAACAACAATCCTGCCAGCAGCAGAATCGCCGCGAAAATGGTGGCTACAACATAGCTCACCAGCAGCCGCGCCAGACTTCGAAATGTCTGCCGGAATCCCGCGCCAATCGACTTACGCACCGCGGGCTGATCGTTCAGAACGACGTCAGCCTCAGCCAGATCGAACCAGATGCGGAGCGTGGTCATGACCAGAAAGATCACGGCCAGACCCGTCATTTGCAGCGTGAAGGGCAGCAGTTCATTCGTGCTCTCGCCAACTTTCTTGACGATGGCGACGTTGATGCCGAACAAAATTCCTGAGGCGATGCCCATCACAACGCCAGCAATAAGCATCAGCCGGAAAAAGCGCCATAAGTTCCTTCCGCATGCGCGGAAAAACTCTTCGCGTGGAAGGCGGTAGGTGGATGCGTAGCCTTGAAATACTCCAGGCAGAAACAGCGCGGTCGCCAAAAAGAATACGATCGCGAAATACAGCGCCGGCATTGTCATGGCCGTCGTCGATCCCGATGCGGGCTGAAACAAGAGCTCGATCAGCACAGACAGATCAAATCCGTGCGTTAAACCTTCGCTGTACAAGCTACGATCCAGAAGGGGATGAGCACTCTCGCGAAAAGCGGACGTGCCGAGGCCAGCCAGCACCAAGCCCAGCAGCCAGAACAGACCGCTGCCCAGCAGATTCCGCTTTTTGCCTTCGCTAAAAAGTGTCTGCATCGATTCCTTTCTTAAACTGCCCACCAGGCCAAAGCCTGACCCGCCAGTTGCGTCAGGAAGATCCAGTACGTCGATAATTTATGAGTCGGCCTGGGGTTCGGCTCGGTTCGATAGCTGTTGTTGAAATTGTTGCGATCGATCTGCACCCGGTGGTCAGGATCCAATTCCGCCGATATGACCTTCGCTTTTTTCTGATAACTGAATCGCTTCCAGCGGCTCTGGCCGTCCCAGTGCTCGCGGATGCTTTCGCCATTATCGAACTTGATCTCGACCTCGACCGGCATCACGAAATCTTCTTTGCGATGCACAGAGACGTACGACTGGTACATTGTGTCTTTCGCGTCCTTCTTGTTGTCCTTTTTGTCCTCGTACCAGTTCATCGGGAAGGAATCGACCTTCAGAACCTCATAATCCATCACTTGCGATCCGTACACCGCCTGGTTGAAGTACCAGCGCAAGTCCTTGCCGGAAACTTCTTCGATGGTCTTCAGGAAATCTTCCTTCACGGGGTGGGTGAAACGATATTTCATGAAAAACGTATGCATCGCTTTCGCCATGGTGTCTTCGCCGATAATACTTTCCAGCGTGAGCAACACGCTGGCGGTCTTGCCGTACGTGATTCCGGCGTAGGCTCCGAAGCTGTAATACTCGTATGCCTTCTGCGCCATGGCGTCCCGATCGGCAACCTCGATGTAGCCCAATCGCTGATACTCGCGTTCGCTCGATGTGATGCCCGCGATGTTCAGCATCGACGTATTCTTGCCCAGGATGGAATCGAGAACTTTCACTTCGGTGTAGCTGTTGATGCCCTCATCCATCCAGGCGTCTTCAAATTCGTTGGTGGCCACCATGCCATACCAATACTGGTGCCCGAATTCATGCTCCACGACCAACTCCGGCAGGTACAGGCCCTTGGGCATAAACCAACTCGAATCACCGGTGATGAATGTCGGATACTCCATGCCGCCAGCCGCAGAATCCGGTTCCGGATCGACCACCGTCAGCGTCTTGTACGGATAAGGTCCATACCATTTCTCGAAGTGATCCAGCGTTTGCCTGGTAATTCTGTCGTGCCGTTCCACCTGACTCCAATGCGCGGGCTGCATCAGGAAGCGCAACTGGATCGGCCCCATTTGCGACTGGTAAACGCTCTCCCTCACGTTGTAGCGCGGGCTTACCGTCCAGGCAAAATCGTGGATGTCGTCCCCGTGATAGGTGAGAGTCTTGGTTTTGTCAGGATTTTGTTTTTCTTCGACCAGCACTCCGCTCGCACCGGCAAGCTCAAACTGCGGAATCGTCAGCTTTACGTCGTAGACGCCAAAATCCGCGAAGAACTCAGTGGTCGCATGATACTGATGGCAATTCCATGCGCCGTTCCACCACACGCCCACCTTGGGAAACCATTAGCCGCCGAGGACGAAATCGCGTTTCCACCCCGATCGCGCCTGGGTCTCAGGAAACTTAGTTCGAAATGCAATCTTGAACTGTACGTATGCGCCCGGAGCAATCGCCTTGCGCATCCGCACATCGACGACGGTCTTATCATCTTTATTTCCGTCATCCGGCGCGATGAACTGCAGTTGCCCGGTCACGTCGCCCTGGCCCACAACTTCAATGCTCTTTATGTCTTCTGACCCGTATTCTTTTTCTTCCCATTTGTCGTAACCGACATCGCGGCTGCCCTCGATCTTGGCCTCGCGTATCCATGTGGCCTTGGGCTGAAACGCGTTCTGATAAAGATGGAAAGGGAAGTGATCGAGCGCCTGCCCGGTCAGGTTGTGATACGTGAGTACCTCGCTGGCGTCGACGATGTGCTTGTCCGCGTCATATTTTGCGTCGATCTCATAGTGCACCACGCGCTGCGACATGGGAGTAGAAGAATTAATGGCGAGCGTGGTGTCCGGAATCGAAAGTCCCGAGGATGCCGCATTATTAGTGTTCTTGGCTGGTGCAGTCGCCTTAACCGGCGTCTTCGTAGCCTGGGGTGCGGCTGCAAACCCGTCCTTCTGGTGCAGCAGCGTAGTAAGGCCCAAGGTTAGCGCAGCAATGAATACGACAATCTTCCATCGAATCGCCATGAAAATCTCACCTCGGATTGTTGCGGCACTGAATCATATCGCAGGCCAGGGATAAGCGTCACGTGATGGCTGACTCTGAATCTCACTCGTCGTCATCCCGAAGTGCCCGCATTTTTTCGAGCGGGCCGAGGGATCTCCCGTTGCACGCAGCGTCCTAGCCCGAGATCCTTCGCTCCGCCTGAAGAACGGCTATGCTCAGGATGACGCCATCGATCACGGAAGATGCCATGTGAAATTCAAAATGAGCCACTACCTAGCCCTGCGCTTGCGCGAATCCCTGTGTCCGAACGATACTGAAGTGTTCTCAAAAAATCATGAAAACGACAATTTCTCTCTCTACACCCGCTGAACTCGAAACCGAATCACTGGTCGCAGTCGTGCTCGACCATGCCGAGCCCGCGCCCAATTCGAAAGACAAAGAAAGAGACAAGAAGCCGCAACTCAAAGTTGCCACCAGCGACCCCGCCGTGCAGTCGGTCGCGGCCGACCTGCTGGCCAGCGGTGAAGTCGCCGGCAAGCCCTGGGAAACCAACCTGCTCCACAAACCGGCCACGGCGAAGGCCAAGCGCCTGTTGCTCATCAGCGGCGGGAGCGCCAAAAAGTTTTCCAGCTACGATTTGCGTCGTGTAGCTGGAGTGGCGGTGCGCACCCTTAAATCCCGCGGCATTCGAGGGTTTGCATTCATCGCGCCACCCGGCATTCCCGCTGAAGAGGCAGTGCGCGCGATCGTGGAGGGCGCTTCCGTGGGCAATTTCGATCCCGACTACTATCGGAGCGATCGTAAAGATCAGAAAATTGACGCGCTCACAATCATCGCCAGCGGAGACAAATCCGCCCTCGAGAAGGCGGCGAATGAAGCGCAGATCATTGGCGAATCGCAAAACTTCACTCGCGATCTGGTGAATGAGCCTTCCAATCGGATGACGCCGACCATCCTTGCCGATCGCGCCAAAAAAATGTCCGACGAAGTCGGCCTGCGATGTGAAGTCTTCGGTGCTGACAAAATTAAAGAACTAAAGATGGGAGCGTTCTGGAGCGTCGCTCAAGGCTCCGATGAACCACCGGCGCTGATCATTATGCGCTACGAACCCGCAGGCGCCCCTGAAAAGCCTGTCCTCGGGCTCGTGGGGAAGGGAATTACCTTCGACACCGGCGGGATTTCCATCAAGCCTGCAGATG
>QIAK01000412.1:5731-25271 GCA_003225515.1 Acidobacteriota bacterium
AATACGACATGGCGGGCGGCGCCACCATGATCGGCGTTATGCGCGCGATCGCGCTGCTCAAGCCAAAGGTCAAAGTCATCGGTATTGTCTGCGCCACCGAAAATATGCCCTCGGGAAAAGCGCAGAAACCCGGCGACGTGCAGATCGCCATGTCGGGCAAGTCGATTGAAATTATCAATACCGACGCCGAAGGGCGCCTTGTTCTCGCCGACGGACTTTTTTATGCTCGCCAACTCGGCTGCACGCATCTGGTGGATGCCGCCACGCTCACCGGCGCGGTCGTGGTAGCGCTGGGATACAACAATGCCGGAGTTTTTGCCAACGATGACGACATGTACAACCGCTTCCATAACGCAAACGCGAAAGCCGGCGAAAAAATGTGGCGTATGCCCCTCGACGATGAATATAAGGAGCACATCCGTTCCAATATTGCCGACATCGTCAACTCCGGCGGACGCTGGGGCGGCGCCATTACCGCAGCCATGTTCCTGAAGGAATTCGCCGAAGAAACTCCGTGGATCCATCTCGACATCGCAGGCACGGCGTGGACGGAAGAGCAAAAACCCTGGATCGCCAAAGGTCCGTCTGGCATTGCGCTGCGCAGCCTGGTTGAGTTTGTAAAAAGTTTCGCGGGGTAACCTTCGGCCACGGATTAACACGGATATTTCTTAGAGTTTTATCGTTGAAGATCCGTGAAATTCGTGGCGTTGTTTTCTTGTGCTCGTTTTTCGCGAAAGAAAAAGCGCGGCGGGCACGTTGAGGGAATCCGGTGCGATTGCTATAATCGAGTTCGTTCCGCACGCTTCCGGCATTGGAGCAGTTTCGATTCAGTCGCGAATCCCGCCAAAATCAGCGTGAAGCGAATATTCCTCGCAGCCCGTGCACAGCGGGTTTCGAAACGTGGCCAGGTAGCTCAGGTGGTAGAGCGCAGCCCTGAAAAGGCTGGCGTCGGGGGTTCAACTCCCTCCCTGGCCACCATGTTTTCAATAGCGAGCCAGCGGTATATATCCTCTCGGAAGCACTAACGGGTCACACTTACGAAAGCAGTGGTTCAACGTACGCCGCGCCGCGTCGGGAGAGCCGGACTTCTTACGATGTACCGAAGTGATTCCGCCACCGCAAAAATTAACCCGCATCGAAAAGCTAGGATTTTGGAGCTGCGCTGAAGATTTCCACCAGGCGGTCCGCGATCACCTTGTCTTGACCCTCTTTCAATTGCCACACTGCGAAACCGAAAGTCTGCGGGTCTCTGGGTGCACGATGATGTTCGGCGTGATTATCGCCGGCAGGCGCGTCTGGATTGCGCCCCCGCATGCCGCTCGCACCTGCTCCCATGCTGCCGATGCCGAGAGGCCGGGTATCGGCTAACTTCTGCATGACTTCGGACCCCGTGATGCTGAGCTTCGCGGGATCGATCCGCCAACTATAGCGGGGTGTGACGTTGCCGAGAGCCTGAGCGTTGAACTCGCGTGGCATCGCCGTCACACCATACTTGGCCACGGCGTCACTAATAACCTGAGCCCGAGCGTCGTAGACTTTCAGCTCGGAATCGAGGTCCTGATTCACGAAGATCTCAAGTGCCTTGAGCATCCCGAAAATAGTTTCTTTGCCGACCTTGCAGCAGCGGCCAATGCGATCTTCTTGCGGGCTCATGTTCAGCAGCGCATAGCGGATCAGCTCTTCTCTTCCGATCAGTATTCCCGCTGCTTGTGGCCCGCGGATGTCCTTGCCTCCGCTGAATGTGACCATATCGAATCCCATTGCCGGATACTCCCAGAGTCGCTCTTTCGGCGGCACGTCGGCAGCGGCATCGTTAAAAGTGTAAAGATTATGTGCCCGGGCGATTTCGACCGTCTCAGCGCCGCTCACCTTTCCCTTGTCCGACAGAATATTGGTGAAGTGAATCGCTACCGTCTTCGGATTGATCGCCGCAATCATCTCTTCACGCGTCTCCACCTCAACCAGCTTTGCGCCTGTCTGACGGATTTGGTGATCAAAGGGATATCGGTGGCTCTTCTGAATGATGATTTCGTTCCGGGGAAAATTGCTGACGTCGGGAATGTCGCGCATGCGAGGCTCAAAGTCTTCGGTCATCATGCCGGCGTAGCCGACTACCATGGCCGCAGCCGCGCCGCCCGTCACCAGTCCCGTGTATCCGGAGGGAGACTTACACAGTTTCGCGATGAACTTTCCAGCGGCAATCTCGAGCTCGTCGATCAAAACAAAATGCTCGTTGCCTCTTCGAATCAGCTCCATGACTTCCGGCCGCATTACCGATCCACCGATGACGGTTACAGTGCCGTTGATGTTGATGAGAGGGGTGACGCCAAGCTCGGCGTAAATGTCTCCGGTGGAACCCAGCCCGCTTGTAATCGGCACGATCGGGTTACCGTCCACAGGAGGCGTGGTGAGCTTGGGCTGCTTGCCAAACCTGCTCGCGGCCTTCAACTCAGCCGGAGCAAATAGCCCGCCAGACATAGCGCCGAGCGCGGCCAAAAACGACCGGCGATTCCAACCAAACTTCAGATTCATATGCAATTTCCGTTGAGAACCTTCGCCAGATTATTTGTCCGCAGCCGGGGGATTCACCACCGCCGCGCTGCCGACGATTTCAATTAACGAATCGCCCGGAATCCATTCCACAGCCATGCATGCGCGCGAAGGAGCCTTGCCTTGCGAAAAATACGTTCCGTAAATCTTATTCAGCGCGTCGTACTGCGCCTTATGGGCATCGAAGCGCGCCTTCCCAGTCGGTGTGGTCACACCGTCCGCTAGAGGCAGGCATAGAAAGACCTGGAGATGGAGAATGCTGTCCATGGTACATCCGGCATGCTCGACCGACTTCTTGAGCGCTTCCATGGTTCGGGTAACGTGTTTCTCGAAAGGATCAGTCACCAGGACGTGATCTTCTTTCGGATAGCCGTCATTCGAACCTGTCCCAGAGAAGTAGTAGATGCCGTCGCGTGTGTGGTGATCGGCTCCGGAGCGGTGAGGAGCTTCTTTGCCGGGTCCGCCCGCGGGCGCTGCTGGTGCGGCAGCAGGTGTCTGTTGCCCAAAGACTTTCGCCGCGCCTGTTAGCACCGCGGCTGCTGCAGCGATCTTGCCGAAGAAATTGCGCCGAGTATTCGTATCCATAGAATTCTCCTCCTGACTTCGATTGACAATGTCGAAAACTTATTCCTTGAGCGCCCCCACTTTGCCCCGAAGCACAGTGATCGAAGCTTTGGGCAGCGTGAAAATACTCCCAGGCTCTCCTCTGAGCATAGTTGCGACCGGGGGATTGTCCGGCGCGGCATGACTGTTGGGCCCGTCGTTGATCCACACGTACTGCTCGCTGCCGAAGGTCACGAACGTGACCGGGCCTGTAAAAGACGCGGCCTGCTTACTTTTTGCATCGTCGAACACAAGGCGCACAGCGTGGCTGTTGGTCTCGTCACGATTGACCAGCATCACCGACCAATTCCCATCAGGACGATGCACCGCATACGACGTCACCAGCACATTGCCCTCGCCATCTTTGATATTGCTGGATGTGGGAAACATGGCATGAACGCCCGCCCGGTGCTGCACCCACTCCAGATTGATCATGTGCGCGGCGAAATAAGGCGAGGTGTATCCCTTGATCTCGTAAGTTTCGTCGGAAACAAAATTCGACCACGACGACCAACCCAGGCAAGTCGTCTGGATACCCTGAGGCTGGATGGGTGAGTGTGTGAAGAGCGCGCCCCCGCCTTCGAAGAAAGCGCCCACGTTGTCCGCCAGCCACAAGGCCGCGAATATAGTCGTCATGGGTCCGGTGAGGCCTGCAGCGACATGATCTTCGGTGATCATGAGCGGCACGTCTTTGGGAACGCCGTCGTCCCGCCAGACCTGGAGAATGTGCTTCACCAGTGCCGGTTCACTGTAGAGACTTTTCCACGTGACCTCGCAAGGTTCAAACGGGTAGTGCTCAAACGATACGAAACTCAGGTCAGCGATCCGCCCGTGAGTCTTGAGGTAATCCACAAACCGTCCCATCCACGAGGTCCGGCCCTGCGCGTCTGGCCACACTCGGATGTCTTCATTGACGCCCTCGAACACTGGGCCTCCCAACTTCAGTTTAGGATCGACGACATGAATCGCCGTGGCCCACTGCAGGTAGAGCGCCGCGTAGTCCTCCGGCATCGCATGTTTGCCGTCAGGCTCCTCGCCCATTTCGATGTAGGAGATGGGATAACCGCGCTTCTCGATGTACGCAATCTGTGCGGCCGAGTCGTCCGGTGTGCCGTAAAGCATGGTTACCGGGATCATCGCCGGCAAGTTGTTGGTAAGTCCGCTGGTGAAGAACAGATCGAAACCAGTGTGCTGATAGCTGCCGGTGGCGTTGACGTCAGCGTCGGCCGCCGAATGCCATGGGTCGATGGACGACGAACTATACGTTGTCGGCCGCTCGCTAATGTTCTTCTGAATCTCAACAAATGCGCCGCTGCTATCCACCCCTCCCACGCGAATTTCTCGAATCGCATATCCCACGCAATTGCGAATATCTGTCGAGCCGTGCTCGTCGCAGGTGTTCGAGGACTCAGTCATCAAAACGCGGACATACTGAGTTGAGACCGGCGAATCAGCGAGCCTCAGTGAAACGGTGCCGCCCTGGCCGGCCTTCACCACGCCCGCCGGAAAAGCTTTCCATTCGCCTTGTGGTCCCCGGTCAAAATCGAGCGCGCCCTTTCCCTCCCAATATTCAACTTGATAGTTCGTTGCGTACGGGCTCTCCCACGCGATGCGAATCGCATTCACTGGCTTTTCGGACCGAAGGTCGACGATGACCCATTGCGGGTGCAGGGAATCGTTCTCCCGCGTAAATTTGCTGGTCAAATAAGGATTGCTCTTCCAGTAAGTGAGGTTCGGCCCCATGATCGGCCGGTCTCCACTGGTCGAGAATCCTCGGTGCGGCAGCGCATAGGAAAGAATGTAGCGCACCGGCTCCTTGAGTTCGGTGCTGCCTGTGAAGTATCCGCTCTTGTGGGCCGGATCACTCCAGCTTCCGTTCTCCGTCCAATGCCAGGCGGCCATGCGGAGTTCGCTGTTATTGCGGTACGAGATCGGCCCCCATCCGGCCGACAAAGACTCCTGGATGATGTGCGGAGTGAAGACCTTGTCAATATCGCCGTGCGATAGAACGTCAAGAGAGCTGCCCAGTGCGCTGTCGGGATCGAACGAGTTGATGGCGTGCCCCGGTGTCACGTCTACATGAATAATGGACGGCTGAGTTTCTGGCGATTGAGCGGCAGAGGATCCACTCAGTATGAATAAAGCGAAGATACCGATGGCAAATATCTTTGGACGCTTCAATTTTCCTCGCTTGAAAATGATTCCTCGCTCCCGAACCTCGCTCAATGACTCACATACGGCACGAAGCCCTGCGTCTTGGTTTCAAGCCGGTACACCGATGTCGTAGCCGTGATGTAGAGCGTGTGATAATCTTTATCGCCCCAGTTCAGGTTTGCAGGTTGCTCGGGCATGACGATCGTACCCAGGTGATTGCCTTTTGCATCCCACACCCAGATGCCTTTCGGGCCGGTAACGAACAAATTCCCGTCCTTGTCCACTCTCATTCCGTCGGGGACGCCTTCGTGCTTTCCGCTCGCAGGTTCCTCGCCGAAAATCCGGCCATTGGCCACGCTTCCATCGGCGGCCACGTCGTACGCGTGAATATTTCTCTCTTGGCTATCGTCGATATAAAGTCGCTTGCCGTCTGGCGAAAAAGCCAGACCGTTGGGTTGGGTCAATTCCTTCGTGAGCAACTGCACGTTCCCCTTGTCGTCCAGACGGTACACACCTTGAAAGGGAATTTCCTGCTTCTCTCCCGCCACCAGGTCGAGAGTGGGATCTGTGAAGTAGAGCGCTCCGTCCGGCCCAACAATCACATCGTTCGGACTATTGAGTTTCTTTCCTTCGAAGTGATCGGCGAGGATCTTATACTTTCCATCCTTGGTCACCTCGATAATCGCCCGCAAAACGCTGGCACAATCAATCAGCCGGTGTTGACGATCATATGTGTTTCCGTCCGGATCTCCCAGCGCGATGACTTCCTCTTTCTTGCCATCGCGATAAAGCCGGAAAATCTTATTGATGGTTTCGTCGCTCACGTAAAGAAATCCTGACTCATCCCAAACCGGCCCTTCGGTGAATCCAAAGCCAGTACCCACGGTCTCGAGTTTCGCATTGTGATCGATGAGATTCCAGAACAGGGGCGACTCGGCTTGCAATTGGAACTCTCGGCGGGAAGACTGAGCATTCAGAGGCGTTACGGCCGCTCCCGCCAGCACGAGAAAGAAAGCCACGGCGGAAATTCCTGAGACTCGAGGACACCAATTCATTCAATCTTCCTCTGGATTTTCCTTGGGAGTTTCAGCTTGGGGAGTTCCCGATTCGCCGCCGTTGGCGACATTCATTAAATAGCTGATCACGTCATTTAACTCGCCAGAGCTCAGAGTCGACCCATAGTTCGAAGGCATCATCGATTGCGAGTTGTATTCGAGCCTTTTAATATCCGACTTCGCGAGTAAATGAAAGGCGCCATCCAGATCCTGCAACTGAAGAGAGAAGTTATCTTCGTTGCGAACTCTGCCTACGAATTTGTTACCGTCGCTGGTGGTTACGGTCGCAGTCCGCGCCAGCCGGTCTCCATTCGGATTGGGATTGGTAATCGCGCTGCGGGCCTCGTCGACGGAGTGAGTTCGAGCATAGCTGGAGAGATCAGAAGCGATGAAGCCGCCCTGGCCGGCTGCCATGTGGCATGCTGAACATCCTGCCTTGCCAAAGAAAAGCGCTTTCCCACGATTCGCGTCTCCAGGCAGGGCGATCGTCTCTTTCGCCCCTTGAAGAACCCGCAAATACGCGACGACTGAGTTGATCTCAGACTCTGAAAGCGAATGGAATGCGGGCATGCCGGTTCCCGTGATGCCATGTTGGACGATGCCGAAGATTTGACTGTCGGAAAGACGCTGCACGCGTCCCGTAGCAATGCTCGGCGCGCGGTCGCCGCCTCTGCCATCCAGACCATGGCATCCCGCGCAACTCGAGGCAAAGACTTTGTCGCCCTTCTGTGATGCCGGCTGGGTCGGCGCACTCTGCTTGTGGTCTTGAACGTCCTGCGCTGAAACCACAGCCGCGGGAGCACCGAAACGAGCCACGGTAGCCGTGATCGCAACCAGCAAGATCATCGCGCGCCATGGAATGTGTGACAAAGCCTGTATGACTTTTCCTTTCGATGCTGCCGTTTGCCGCTCTCGTTTTAAAAAATGAACTTGCCCGCGATTTGCATGATCCGGGGATCACGCGGAACTCTGCGCATCTAGAACCCCTCGAAGCAGACCCTTACCGCGATCTTCGAACTTGACCTGTTTTCATCTGGTGAAAGCGACACGACGCTTGTGAGAATCCCCACAGCTTAGAGAGACGGTTTATCTCAAATTCATGGCGTATGTCAACCACTTCTTGAGCGTGGAAGGGATGGCGGTGAGTTTTGCGGCAGCAATCAGGAGCCGCACGCTTCATCGCTGCCGTAATGCGGCAAAAATTGTTTTGTCTATTTCTGCTTCACAGCAATCGCGGCAATCTCAACTCTCGCATCGTTGACCAGGGCTGCTGCCTGAATGGTTGCGCGTGCCGGTTTCGGATCGGGCATCACGCTCTTATAAACTTTATTCATCTCCGCGAAATCATGAATGTCGGCGAGGTATACGGTAACCGAAACGATGTCCTTCATTTCAAAGCCAGCTGCCTTTAGAACCTTTTCGATGTTCTCGAATGTTGCCCTGGTCTCTGGACCAATCCCACCCGGCGCCAACTTGCTGGCTTCATCGGTCCCTTCCTGGCCGGCGATGTAAAGTGTGTTCCCGGCAATCACTCCATCGCTGAAGGGAAGCCCTCTTGCGGGCGCGAGATTAATCGCTTTTCGTTCCTGCGCTTCGCTGCTGTGCCACGCCAAAACCGTGGTGAGTGCCATCACCAGACCTAGTGCCAATTGTCGCATTGTTTTCCCGTGCATTTTAAAATCTCCTTTGTGGAATAGATCGCGCCGCTCTTCCAACCGGCAACAAACGGTGTTAGAGTCCGCGATCATATATACAACCAGGAGGGTGGAATGGACAAATCTTTCAGGTTCGTGACGAAGCAGCGATCCGCAGTGGTTTTCGCAGCACTGGCCTTGGTTCTCACGCTGGTGAGTGGAGCGCGGGTGGTGCGGGCGCAATCCGGTTCGGAGGCGAAAGCGCCATCGAACGATCGGGATTTGATTGCCGAATTTCGGCGGGTTGAGGTCGCCTCGGTTTCCGATGCGCTTGAGCAAATTTCCGGCAAGCGCATGTACATGAGTCATCATATGCAGCCCATCTTCACCGCCAAATTCGCCGGTTTCGCGCGGACCGTGCAACTCAAAAAAGACGAGGGCAACAAGGATCCGGAGGCTCTGACTGGGATGCTGGAGGCGATTGACCAGGGTTCCACGGATTCGGTTTACGTGATGGTGGTGGAAGATGGCGCAGACATCGCCGGAATGGGTGGGTTGATGGGTACGGCGATGGCGGCGCGCGGCTACTCTGGAGCGGTAATCGATGGTGGCGTCCGCGATGTTGCATATTTGCGCAAGATCGGCTTTCCAGTTTATGCCACAGGAATCGTGCCTTCCACCTCGGTGCACCACTACCGCTTTGCCGGCGCGCAGATTCCAGTGGTGTGCAACGGCGTTCCAGTGAACGCCGGAGACATTGTAGTAGCCGACAGCGATGGCGTGGTGGTCGTCCCCCGAGCAGACGCTCAACCGGTACTCACCCTGGCGCAGCAAATGGATTTCAAAGAGCACTCCATGTACGCCGTCATTGAACAATTAAAGTCGATTGTGGCTGCGGTAAAAAAGTTCGGGAGACTCTAGCCCAAAATAGGGGATTGCAGGAAACTCGTTTTCATCAGATAATTCGGACTTTCATTTTGTACAGGGGCACAGTTTCCTATGGTTCGGCGTCCCAAGCGCACTTACGACATCACAGCCTTACAACGCGGGCTAAGCCTGCTTCGTCTCTTTGGCGAGTCACCGCGGGGGCTCACCGCGAAACAAGTCGCGGAACTTTCGCGACTGCCGGTAAGCACAGTTCACCGTTTTCTGGCGAATCTGGTAACCGCCGGTTTCCTGAGTTGCGACGGGGAAGCGCACTATCACCTCGGGATTGCCTGCTTCGCCATTGGGCAAGCTGCTGTCAGTCAACTCGATATCCGCCGCTTGAGCCTGCCTTACTTGCGCGAATTGAATCAGCAGACCCGGGAAACAATTCACTTGACGGTGCGCCACGGCTTGTCCGCGGTATACGTCGAGAAACTGGACTCGCCGGAGCCGCTGCGCATTCACTCGCGAATTGGTGCGGCCGTTCCACTGTATTGCACTGCGGTGGGGAAAGTGATGCTGGCCTACATGCCCCAGGAAGAGCTCGATCGAGTTTTGCCGGAACTGCACGTGAAACGGTTAACGCCGAATACTGTTGGAAATCTTCAGGAGCTTGAGACCGAGTTGTATCGCGTTCGTAAGAACGGATACGCCTGTGACTTGGAGGAGCACGAGATGCACATTCGTTGCGTCGCGGCGCCGATATGGGATCACACCGGCAGCGTGCAATCGAGCCTCAGCATTACCGCTCCGCTGGTCCGTATGCCGGTGAACCGGTTGCGGCAAGTTGCCCCTCTAATTCAGGCGGCGGGATTGCAAATTTCACGAGAGCTCGGCTATCCGCCGGTGTTTAGTCCCACATCTCGCGTGCCAGCGAACAAGAAGGAAAAAGCGGAGGCAAGACTTGCAGGACTGTGAGCAGCAAGGAAGCCCCCGGCTTCGAAAAGTTCCTGCCGCGTGTACGGGATTCCGCCTGGTGCTGACGCCGGTCGCCGCTGAAACAGGGAAGAACTCGTGAGCTTGCAAACCGCATTCCACACACTCGTGTGCTTCAGTTGCATGCTTGGAGTGTCCGGCGGTGGATCGAATCCCGCAAAGATAGACGTCCAGTCGCAAGATCTGCTGGTTCGACCTCCGGCAGCGAACTGGATTTCTTACCACGGAGATTATTCCGGCCGGAGATACAGCAGCCTTTCCGAGGTGAACCCGGCGACTCTGCCGAAGTTGCGTGTGGAATGGGTGTTTCACGCGCGCAATACCAATTGGCTGGAGAATACTCCGGTCGTTGTAAACGGAATAATGTTCGTGACCGCGGCGAACGATGCTTTCGCGCTCGATGCCCGCACCGGGCGTGAAGTGTGGCACCACTCACGGCCGAATTCTGAGGGGCTGATTGACGATGCATCGCGGCATTTAACCCGCGGAGTCGCGGTCTGGCGCGATCGGGTGTACATGGAAACGGATAACGCTCACCTGCTCTGCCTGGATGCGCGCTCAGGAAATCAGATCTGGGATATTGCTTACGCGAGTTGGAACAAAAACTACGGTGGCACAAGTGCTCCGCTGGTGGTCAAGGACAAAGTTCTCGTGGGAACCTCCGGCGGAGATGATGGGGTGCGCGGTTTTCTCGCTGCATTCGACGCCGTGACGGGGAAACTTGCCTGGCGATTCTGGACAATTCCGGCTCCGGGCGAATTCGGATCGGACAGTTGGCCCGGCGACGCCTACCTGCGCGGCGGGGGCACCACATGGATGCCCGGCACATACGATCCCGCTTTAAATCTGATCTATTGGGGCACCAGCAATCCGGCGCCGGATTTTAATGATGACGTGCGCCCGGGGGATGATTTGTACACCGATTCTGTCCTCGCGCTCGATGCCGACACTGGAAAATTGAAATGGTATTTCCAATTTACACCGCATGATTTGTTTGACTACGACGCGGTCGAAACCCCGATTCTGATTGACGCCATTTACAAGGGCGAACCTCGCAAACTGCTGGTGCAGGCCAACCGCAATGGCTTTCTCTACGTGCTCGATCGCACCAATGGAAAATTTCTCTCGGGCACTCCTTTCGTTGAAAAACTGAATTGGGCGACCGGACTCGATGAGCAGGGAAGGCCAAATCGTTCCGGCATCAAGCCTGCACCCACGGGAACCCGCGTCTGTCCTGGTTATAGCGGCGCTACAAACTGGTATGCGCCTTCCTACAACGAATCTACGCACATGATTTACTTTCTGGCGCTGGAGATGTGCCAGAACTATTTTTCCCGGCCGACAGAGCCCTTCAAAGAGGGCACAGAATATTACTCGACGGGAGTAAAGCGAATACCGGGCGAGATTCCGCAAAAATTGTTGCTGGCATACAACCTGGATAGCACCTCGCTTGCCTGGAAGTATCCGCAGATTGGCCGTCGCTCGTCGGCGGGAACAATGACCACCGCAGGCGGACTGGTCTTCTTTGGCGATGACGCCGGCTCGTTGGAAGCCGTGGACGCGAAAACCGGCAAGGCGCTGTGGCACTTCAATACCGGACAGGAGATCAGCGCATCTCCTATGACTTACTCAGTCGCAGGAAAGCAATACGTTGCTATCGCCGCCGGCAGCGATGTATTCAGCTTCGCTTTGCCGTAAGAAAGAAGCATGATGACGAAGCCGAAACGAAAATCGAGTTCTGAATTGAAAGGAGCAATCCAATGAACTTCACCTTGACACGACGGATGTTCGCACTGCGGTCGGCGTCCGTGCTTTCGGCACTGGGCATCACTGCCGCAGCGTTGCCCACCAGTGCCGCCGCGCAGGATACAAACGCAATCCGCAAGCTGAATGGCGAGGGCAAACCGGGAGGCGAAAAAGATGTCATCATGCCGGTCATAGTCCACAACGGATTGATATACGTATCAGGACAGGGCGCGCACGACACGCGAGATTCGAAGGAATGGACGATTGAATCTCACACCACCATGGTCATGGATAAAGTAAAAAAACTCGTCGAAGTAGGCGGCGGTTCAGTGGACAGCATTCTTCAGTTGCAAGTCTTCCTTGTGAAGATTGAGCACTGGGACGGCATGCATAAAGTCTTCTCGACGTACTTTCCCCATGGCGGCCCGGCTCGCACAACCGTCGCGGTGGCTGCCCTGCCGGGGGATTCGCTGGTGGAAATCAATTGCATCGCCGCAGTTACCCGCAAGTAGAGCGGCAGGAGCTTCTTATGCGACTCAATTCGAAATGGAACAGGCGGGGCTTTCTTGCGACGGTCGGCGCTATTGCGGCATCGATCGCGGCGCCTCGCAAAATGTTCTCCTCCAGCGCTGCCGTTCCCAGCTCTGCCCCACCGAGTCCGGCCGTGAGCGGATTTGGGCACACCGGCAATCCCTACGAGGAATTGGGCGTGACCACTGTGATCAATTGCGATGGGACTATGACCACGCTCGGCGGCTCGCTGCTGCGTCCAGAACTTGAGGCAGTGATGGCCAGCGCAGGCCGCCATTTTGCGAGCATTCCGGAGCTGGAAGTCGCAGCGGGAAGGCGCATCACCGAAATGCTGAAGTTGCCGGCAGGCTACGGCGCTCTGGTCACCTCAGGTGCCGCGGCAGCCATCCAGTCAGGATTGGCGGGTATTCTCACCGGCGACAACGAGGCTTTCATTCGCCAACTTCCAGATCTGACCGGAATGAAGTCGGAAGTGATCATTCAGAAATCGCATCGCAACCCCTTTGACCATCAACTCCGGTCGACGGGCATCAAGCTGATCGAGATTGAAACTCCTGAGCAACTTCGCCAAGCCGTAAATGAGCGTACGGCGATGATGCACTTCTCCAATTTTGCCAATGCCGCCGGGCAGATCAAAGTGGATGAGTGGGTCAAGCTGGCGAAGCAATATAAAGTCCCATGCATGAATGATGCGGCGGCGGATACTCCGCCTGTGTCGCACTTGTGGGATTACGCCAACATGGGGTACGACCTGATCACGTTCAGCGGCGGCAAGGCCATGCGCGGACCGCAATGCGCCGGGCTGCTGATCGGTCGCCAGGACCTGGTGGCCTGCGCGCTGCTGAATAACAGTCCCCATGAAGATACCCTCGGACGTAGCCAGAAAGTCGGCAAAGAAGAAATTATCGGCATGGTCAAGGCGCTCGAGCTCTATCTCAACGAAGACCACGATGCGCTCGCTAAAGAGTGGCAGGATCGACTGGCCGAGATTTCAAGCGAGCTCACGAAAATTCCCGGCGTGAGCACGTCTTTCTTTACTCCCGACATTGCGAATCACGTGCCCCATATGTCGATCACGTGGGATTCGAGAGTCTCGCTCACTCCAGAACAAGTCTCCAAGTTGCTGCGAACTTCGAAACCAGCCATCGTCCTGAGTCCCGCCGAGGACCGGCCCGGCCTGACCATGAACTCGTTCATGTTACAACCGGGAGAAAATAAAATCGTCGCCCAACAGGTCGCGCGAATTCTGCGCGAACATTCCGCTTAGCATGTGCTGCATCAGCATTTGCACCATGAATATCTGCAGCTAGAGGAGCTAGCATTGAACGTCGCCAAGCCAAGCCGTGTACGTTGGTTTCTAGTGCTTTGGCTGTTCGTGCTCAGCGCCGTCTCTTATCTGGATCGTGTCAATATTTCGATCGCGAGCGGCCCCATTATCGATGCCTACCACCTCACCAACTTTCAGTTCGGAAAAATTTCCAGTGCCATGTTGGTGGGCTATGGGCTGTTTCAGACAGCAGGAGGCCGCCTCGCTGACCGCTTCGGTCCTCGTCGAGTGTTGGCTGCCGGGGTCATCTGGTGGGGAGTCTTCACCGCGCTCACCGCGTCAGTCCCCGCGCGCATTGAAGGCGCGCTTGTGTTGTTCATGGCAGTGCGCTTCTTTCTGGGTGCCGGCGAGGCTGTGATTTATCCATCGGCCAGTCAATTTATTGCTCGCTGGGTCCCGGTGCGCGAGCGCGGCATTGCCAATGGTTGGATATTTGCCGGTGTCGGAGCTGGCGCCGGCCTCACGCCTCCGTTCATCACGTACCTGATGATCCATCATGGTTGGCGGTCGTCATTCTGGGCCTGCTCAGTGATCGGGTTTCTCGCAGGCGGGGTCTGGTTTCTAACGGCTCGCGACACCCCCAGCGAACACTCGAGAGTCTCGCCTGCGGAACTGGAGGAAATTCAGTCCGGCCTGGCGATCACGACCGACCGGGAGCCGCAAGCCTTAGTCTCGTGGAGTCGCATCGCGCGCAGCAAGGAAGTCTGGGCAATTACGGTAAGTTATTTCTGTTATGGCTATGTCGCCTGGATATTTTTCAGCTGGTTCTTCCGCTATCTCGCAACGGTCCGGGGCCTTGACCTGAAGGCAAGCGCTTTCTACTCCATGCTGCCGTTCCTGGCCATGTTGGTGTGCTGCCTGGTTGGTGGAAGCATTAACGACTGGCTTACCCGATTGCGCGGACCGCGTCTCGGACGTTGCGGGGTTGCCGTATTCGCAATCCTGGTGGCTGGCATCTTTCTCGCATTCGGTTCGCAGGTGAGCAGCGCAAGGTTGGCGAGTGTCGTTCTGGCCGGAGGCGCGGGTGCGCTCTACTTATCGCAAAGCTCGTTCTGGTCGGTAACGGCCGACATCGGTGGAGCGTCGTCCGGTTCTGTCTCCGGCTTTATGAATACCGGCAACCAAATTGGAGCTGCGCTTACCGCCTCGCTCACGCCCTGGATCGGCGACCGGTTCGGCTGGACCGCCTCTTTTCTCACCGCTGCAGCGTTGTGCGTGGTCGCTGCCGCGTGTTGGCTGATCGTGGATCCATCCCGAACTCTGGCGCCGGCGCAAAGCGCGCTCTCGACCGGTGCAGTGGCTCTCAAGAAAATAAATCGCCCAAATGCCGGGGACGAGACCCCTGCGAGTTCCTAAACTATGGCGACCCTGAAGATCAAACCAAAACAGGATTGCGCGTGGGACCTGGTGAGTTTAGGCGAAGTGATGCTGCGCCTCGATCCCGGCAATGAGCGCATTTCCACCACCCGGCATTTTCGCGCCTGGGAAGGCGGCGGCGAATATAACGTCGCCCGCGGGCTGAAGCGATGCTTCGGAATGGATACGGCGATCGTCACGGCGCTGGCGGACAATCCCGTCGGACGGCTCGTCGAAGATCTGATGCTGCAAGGCGGAGTCAGCCAGAAGTATGTTCGCTGGGCACCATTTGATGGCGTCGGACGGACCGTGCGCAACGGATTGAATTTCACCGAGCGCGGATTTGGGATACGCGCGGCGGTCGGTTGTTCCGATCGAGGCCACACTGCGGCCTCGCAACTGAAACCCGGCGAGATCGACTGGGAGCAGATGTTTTCCAAGGACGGAACCCGCTGGTTTCATACCGGTGGAATTTTCTGCGCGCTTTCTGAGAGCACGGCTCTCGTGGCGCAGGAGGCCATGGAGGCGGCGAAGCGCGCGGATATCGTGGTTTCCTACGACTTGAACTATCGGGCTTCGCTCTGGAAATCGATTGGCGGAAAAGCCAAAGCGCAGGAAGTAAACCGCCGGCTTGCCCCGCTGGTCGACGTGATGCTGGGCAATGAAGAGGACTTCACCGCGGCACTGGGCTTTCCAGTTGCCGGTCTCGACAAACATCACTCCCGCCTGGAGGCGAGTGGGTTCAAGAAAATGATCGAAGCGGTGGTGAAGGAGTACCCCAACCTCGCCGTGATTGCCACCACACTTCGCCATGCTAAGACAGCAACCCTGAACGATTGGGGAGCGCTGTGCTGGTGCGACGGTGGTTTTCACGAAGCTCCCGTACGGGAGAGCCTGGAAATCTATGATCGTGTGGGCGGAGGAGATTCTTTCGCATCGGGACTAATTTACGGATTGTTGTCCGGGAAAGATCCGCAGTGGTCGCTGGAGTGCGGTGCCGCGCATGGCGCGCTGGCGATGACTACTCCGGGAGACACAACTATGGCGACACTCGCGGAAGTCCTGCAGGCGATGACATCGAAAACGGCGCGCATCGAGCGCTAACCGGTTCGATGGATGATGCTCGAGCAACTATGAATGATATGACCTATGACGATTGATGAAGCAGTTCGCAGGATTGGAGAAATCGGAATCGTGCCCGTGGTGCGTGCCTCCACCGTGGATGAGGCCACGCTAGCGGTCGAGGCGATCTGCGCCGGCGGGATTCCGGTGGTCGAAATCACCATGACGGTTCCGAACGCGGTGTCGGTGATTCGTGAAGTTGCGCAGCAGTATCGCGGCAACATTTTGATTGGAGCCGGCACAGTCACAAAGGCGGAGCAGGCTGAGTCGTGCTTTCAGGCCGGAGCGGAATTTCTCGTGAGCCCGGGGCTGGCCACTGCCGTGCTATCAGTCGCGCAGGCCAGCGCGAAACTGGCGATCCCCGGCGCCTTGACTCCGACCGAACTCATGAACGCTCAGGAACACGGTGCTCGGCTCGTGAAAATCTTTCCCTGCGGCAACGTGGGCGGACCGAAATACCTGAAGTCGCTCAGGGCTCCGTTTCCCAAGGCATTGCTGATTCCAACCGGCGGCGTGAATGCGGCCAATGCCGCGGAGTTCATCGCTGCCGGCGCGTTTGCCCTGGGAGTCGGAGCGGACCTGGTGGACGCGAAAGCATTGCGCGACAGAAATCCGGAGAAGATCACCGCGGCTGCCCGGGAACTCGTGCAGGCTGTAGCTACGGCACGGGGCGCGCTTCGCGAAAGCAAGCCAACCCAATCACCAGCGAAGCCCTGAGTTTTACACGCTGCAAGCACTAGAAACTCGCAAATTGTCCCTATCGGCGGTGGCTCAGTTTGCATTCCCTTCTCGAATGAGTCATCCCGAGCGGCCCGCGTTTTCTCCAGCGGACGCAGGGATCTCGCGCGCATCAAAATGTCGTCCACGAGGTCCCGCACTTCGCCCTAAGAACGGCTCAAATCGGGATGACTCCACGGAAAGAATTGAAAATGTCGAGCAGAATGAAATTGAGATCCTCGACAAGAGCTTAAGCGAAAGAGAGTCGCTCGTCTCTCCAAATCGGCTCCAGCACCGACCGGCCATCATGGCCATGAATTTTGAGAAGCTCGGAAACGGAATGAAATATTTCCGTGCTCGCCACACCCGACGTGTTCATCCCTAAGTTCCAATGCAGTACCGCCGTGCCGTCGTCAAATTCAGCGATCTGGGCCACGCGCCCACACCCGCTCTGTCCCGAGATATCCTCATTGCGGCGCAGATAATAAGTCTTCACTGTTGCCTCCGGGCACCGTGTTGCCGGCGGCGCGACGTTTTAGGTTTCCTCTTAGCGCTCTCAACGGTTGGCTCGTCAGACAATTGCTCCGAGTCATCGTGTCTGGGAATATCTCGCAGTTCACGAACCAGCCTCAGCCGTTTGTACGGATCTTTTTCCATCATCGCGTCAACATACAACTGTAACCAGCTTTTCCCCGGCGTATTGTTCATGAAAATCGTATCTGGCCTCCCGTTTTCCCCGAAAGGCTTCATAACGTAAGCCATTGATATACCGGAGCTTACTTTGAGCTTTTTCGGCAAAGTCGCCAGATTCCTACTTTCTGAATGCCGATAGCGGCTCCAGCGTGACTCACTAGACCGCCGCGCCGGACTTCTTCCGCCGATCTCAGACTGAACACTAAATTCAATCCTTTGACCTGCTCCACTCACTCGGCCCTATTGAAAATTTCTATCCGCTCTATCCATTTCCGAATTAGAACGGCGGTGGAACCAAAATTTGCGAAGCCTTCTGTTACGCCGACAAAATTATTTCTTACCCTGCAAGAACTAGGTTCCAGTGCGGTAACTGCGGTGTCTCGACGTTCTTCTGTTGCTTCGCGAGCAAGCGTTCAACTGTTTCGCGTGAGCCTCGCGAATAACTCTCCTCTATGGCTTCCATAAATTTTAGTTTTCAACGAAATCTTCAATGCTGATCAGAAAAAGTATGAGTTGGACGCGCACTGCACATAACGCTAAGGTCGCGGTGCTGGCAGCGGATGCGCACAGACATCGGTTGCATGCACCAGGGGAGAAGGCGAGTCATCAAGATGAAGAATCGCTCCTGCACAGGGGCTGTGATCCTATTTGCGAGTCTGCTGCTTGCGCCCTCAGTTCAGGCGCAGGACCAGCCAAGCACCGCTTCTCCGGCTAACGATGCTGTCACCAGGCACATGGACGAACTTGAACAACAACTCAAAGATCTGCGCTCGGAGGTTGCGGCACTGAAAGCCAACAACAAATCAACGCCCGCGACCACGCCGGATGCCGCCGCAACTCCGGCGCAGAGCAATCTGGTTAGCGGCGCCTCTGCCGCAACCCCCGCCGCGTCTCCTCCTTCTCTGGCTGGGCTGCTGGGACCAACCTCCCTCAGCGGATTCGTAGACGTCTACTACGGTGAGAACTTCAACAATCCTGCATCCCAGGCCAACAGTCTCCGCTTCTTCGATGGGGCGACAAATCAGTTTGGTCTGAATCTGATGGAATTGGTCGTCGACAAAGCTCCGGACCCTTCCAATAGGCGCACCGGTTATCACGTCGCACTGGGATTCGGACAGGCAATGAATGCCGTCAATGGTTCTGAACCCAAGTCGGGGCTGGGTTTCGATCAGTATTTGAAGGAGGCCTACTTCTCTTATCTGGCGCCCGTCGGCAAAGGACTGCAGATCGATGTCGGCAAATTCGTAACTCCGCATGGGGCCGAGGTGATCGAGACCAAGGACAACTGGAACTACTCGCGTGGCCTGCTGTTCTCTTACGCCATCCCGTACTACCACTTCGGTGCGCGCGCGAAGTACACGTTTAATGACAAGTACGCGATCACGGGATTTTTCGTAAACGGCTGGAACAACGTTGTCGACAACAACACCGGCAAAACCTATGGCATGGGGTTTAGTTGGAACCCGAACAAGAAGTTCGGCATCGCTCAGAACTACATGGCTGGCCCGGAGCAGAGCAATCTGAACGCAACCTGGCGTCAGCTGAGCGACACGGTCATTACCTATTCGCCGAATGGCAAGCTGTCATTCATTTTGAATGGCGACTATGGACGTGGTGACAGAATCACCGATGTCACAACGAACACGCTATCCGCTCCAGTTTTTTGGACGGGCGTCGCTGGGTACGTCCGCTATGCATTCAGCTCCACCGCCGCATTCAGTACTCGCTACGAATACTACGACGATCACGATGGCTTCACGACCGGCACGCTTCTTCCCACTCACCTCCGCGAGTTCACGACCACCTTCGAACGGCTGATGGCGCACCACATCATCAGCCGCTTTGAGTATCGACGTGACATGTCGAACCAACCGGTGTTCCTGAAAGGCAGCAATCCGGTGCTGGACCAGAACACGCTGACTGCGGGACTGGTCTTCACCTTCGATAGCAGGGAGGGCAAGTAGCGATGCTAGCCGGCGGGTCGAACATTACGGCATTTCGGGCAGCCAAAACCTGGGCTGCGTCTATATGGGGATCAGCGGCGTGGGTAAAAACCCAATTAACCCCTGGTGTCAGCACCCTCGCCGTCCCCCGCCCAATTATGAGACCGCGCATTTGTGCCGGTGAACGGATTGTCCCTCGCGGGAGAATCTGCCGTGCATACAAGCTTAAGGAAGCGTAATGAAAAG
>QIAK01000412.1:25366-31335 GCA_003225515.1 Acidobacteriota bacterium
GAGTGGCGCCGCTACGGAGGACTTCTCCTCGGCGGAAAAGCCATCGGAATCGGTATGGTCTTCCTCCTCATTACTGTGATCTCCGGCGTTTTCTTCAGTCACGTCTACGCGCAAACGGCAGCGCCTGAGGTGAAGGCCAGCGACGTCGTGAACCCCGTCAACACGGCCTGGACACTGATCGCCGCCTTTCTCGTATTCGGCATGCAGGTCGGCTTTACCATGCTGGAAGCCGGTTTCTGCCGCTCCCGCGAAACCGTGAACGTGCTGATGGAGTGCGTAGTGGACACCTGTCTGTGCGGGATCCTGTTCTACGCTTTCGGCTTCGCGTTCATGTTCAGTCATGGCAACGGGTTCATCGGATATCACTGGTTCTTCCTGCAGGGCGCGCCGGCGACATACGAAACCACCGGGGTCGCATTCCTGGCAGTCTGGCTGTTCCAGTTCGCCTTCGCCGACACCTGCTCGACCATCACCTCGGGCGCAATGATCGGCCGCACCGCGTTCTTCGGCGATCTTCTTTATAGCGTCGCCGTTTCCGGCTTCATCTATCCGGACGGATGGTTGGCCACCATGGGCAGTGACGGCCACTTCTTCGCCTCATTGGGCATGGGCTTTCACGACTTTGCCGGATCCACCGTGGTGCATACCATTGGCGGTGTCATCGCTCTGGCCGGTTCGATCGTTCTGGGACCGCGCCTTGGCCGTCAATTCAAACGCGATGGCGGCGCTCCCATGCTGCCGCACGATCTCACCATCGCCGTCAGCGGCGGTCTGATCCTGTGGTTCGGCTGGTACGGATTCAATCCCGGCAGCACCCTGTCGATGATGGACTTCGAGGGCATCGGACGAGTTGCCGCGAACACAACCCTGGCTGCCTGCGCGGCCGGTCTTACTGCGATGTTGTGGGCATATAAGTCGAGCAAGAAGTGGGACGCGGGCTACACCACTAACGGATTCCTGGCGGGACTGGTCGCGGTTACCTGTCCTTGTTACTGGGTCACTCCTCTGGGTGCAATCCTATTAGGTGGAATTGCCGGTGTGCTCGTCGTTCTCGGCGTCGAATTGCTGGAATGGATGCGCATCGATGATCCCATTGGTGCGGTCCCGGTTCACGGCATGTGCGGGATTTGGGGAACAATCTCACTCGGCTTATTTGCTTGTGGCCGCTATGGAGCCAGCGGCCCGGCTGGTCCGGACAACTCGGTGGCGATCAAGGGACTGTTCTATGGCGGCGGGACGCAGGTTCTGGTCGCCCAACTGATCGGTAGCGCCACTATCACACTTGCGACTTTCGCCGTAGCCATGGCGGTTATGCTAGCCGTGAATGCCGGTGGATGGTTGCGAGTCTCTGAGGAAGGCGAACTCTACGGGCTCGATCTCCACGAGCACGGAATTTCCGCCTACCCCGAATACGTGATCTCAGCCTTGGGTGCGCCTAGCGGGATGGCGCAGCACCTTCCTTCCGCTTCATCCAAACCCGAACTGGCGACCGCCAAATTGTCACACCTCGCCAGTTGAGCCGTCGCGCGTGATTCCGGGAGGCAGAGCTTGCTCTGCCTCCGACTTTATAATTTCTATCGCCACGAGGACAAGATGACAAAAATCGAAGCCATCGTTCAACCCAACCGGCTGGAACAGATTAAAGGCGCACTCATTGAGATTGGAGTCGAGGGCATGACGGTCTCCGAAGTGCGCGGACACGGCCGGCAAAAGGGCCATACCGAAACCTATCGCGGCCGTGAGTACGGCATCGATCTTCTGCCGAAAGTGAAACTGGAACTCGTGCTGGAGGACAAATTCGTCGACCCGGCAGTTAACGCCATCATTGAGCATGCCGCGACCGGAAAAATTGGAGACGGCAAGATTTTTCTCTTCAAGGTGGAGGAAGTCATCCGCATCCGCAACCAGGAACGGGGCGTAGCCGCCCTCTAAAAATAAAAAGAGAAAGTCATCCCGAGCGCCGGCGCACTTCAGCCGGCGGAGGGATCTCCCCATAATGACCCCGCGGCCCAGATCGTCATTCCCAAGCCAAGCCGAATACCCGCCTCAGGGCACAATGTCCGCCTCCGCCCCCGTCCCACGCGCCGAATCCGGACTGATCCACACCGTCACCTTCGACGCTTCCGCCGCGTACTCATTCCGAGCATTCCAGATCGCAAATGCTTCCGGCCTCAACTCAAATTTCACTCGCTTCGTTTCCCCGGCAGCGATGTTCACTTTCTGAAATCCTTTCATCATCCGCACCGGTTCCGTAACGCTGGTTCCTCGAAGTTGAATATAGAGCTGCACAACTTCATCCCCGGCGCGCGATCCAGTATTCGTCACATCGGCTTCCGCCGTCATGGCAGCGTTGCCGCCTCTCAAATTCTTGTTCAGCGTCGCCGCACTCAACCGTTGCGTGCTGATGGTCGTCGCCCCATACGAGTAACTCGTATAAGACAAGCCATAGCCGAAAGGGAATTGCGGACTGTTCTGCTGGTCGATATACCGTGACACATAGCGGCTGACCACATCCGTCGGCGGACGCGTCAGGTCGACATTCCCCGGCGGCCTCCCTGTATTCAGCGCGTTGTAATACAGCGGCTCCTGCCCCACACTGCGCGGCCAACTCACCACCAGCTTCGCGCTCGGATTCACATCGCCAAATATCGTGCGCACCAGTGCAGGTCCACCCTCAATTCCGGGTAGCCATGCTGCCATCACCGCCGGCACATGTTCAAACGCCCAAGGCACAGTCAAGGGCCGCCCTGAAAACAAAATCAGAACGACCGGCTTGCCGGTATCCACAACTGCTTCCAGCAAAGCCTGCTGCTTGCCCGGAAGCCCCAACTCCGCGCGCGATGCCGCCTCCCCGCTCATCTCCGGACTCTCCCCCAGAGCTATTACAACAACGTCGGCCTTCTGCGCGCCCGCCACCGCGGCGGCTCTCTCCTCCTCCGTGCCGTCGAGAATTCCCGAACCTCTGAATCGGGAAACATGCTCTTCGCCGATCCGCTTGCCCAGGGCCGCAGCCAAAGACGTGCGCGGACCCACTCCCGGCGGCGCTCCGTTCGGATACGAGGAATCCTCACCCAGCGGACCGATTACGGCAATATTCTGCATTCCATTCAACGGCAGCAGCGCCTTGCCCTGCGATCCGGCTGCATTCTTCAGCAGCACCAAAGACTTTTCCGCCGCGGTCTGCGCCAGAGCCAGACTTTCCGGCAAATACAGTGCTTTCGGCGCAGCCGCCTCATCCACGTACGGATGTTCGAACAGGCCCAACGCAACTTTCACGCGTAGTACATGTCGCACCGCTTCATCCAACTCCGCCTGCGACGCTTCACCCGAACTCACGATCTTCGCCAGGTGATCGTGATAAAGGCTGCTCACCATATCCATGTCCACGCCGGCCGTGAATGCCTTTCGCGCCGCTGTCACGCCGTCCGCCGCCACTCCTTGCGGAATCAATTCGCCTACCGAATTCCAGTCGCTTACTACCAGGCCTCGAAAGCCCCACTCGTTCCGCAGGATCTGTTTCAACGTGAACGGATTCGCCGACGACGGCACTCCGTTCAATGAGTTGAATGCGCTCATCAGTGATGCCGTTCCCGCTTCCACGGCTGCATGAAATGGCGGCAAATAGTACTGCCGCAGCGTATGCTCCGAAATCTCCGTGCTGTTATAGTCGCGTCCGCCCTCAGCCGCGCCGTACCCCACGAAATGCTTCGCACATGCTGCGATGCTGTCTGGCCCGTCCAGTCCCGCACCCTGATAGCCCTTCACGTACGCCGCTGCCATCGCCGATCCCAGAAATGGATCTTCTCCCGCTCCCTCCGCCATCCGTCCCCAGCGGGCATCTCGCGCGATGTCGACCATCGGAGAAAACGTCCACCGGATGCCGTCCGCCGATGCTTCCATTGCCGCCACGCGCGACGCTTTCTCGACCAGCCCGGGCTCCCACGTCGACGCCAGCCCCAGCGGAATCGGAAACTCCGTCTTGAATCCGTGAATCACGTCGAGCCCGAACAAAATCGGAATGTGCAGCCGCGCCTTCTCCATCGCAATCTTCTGATATCGGTTGATCTCCCGCGGCTCGATCACGTTCAGCATCGACCCAATCTCTCCCCGCCCAATCATTTCCTCATAGTCGCTCCGCCCCGTTCCCGGCCCGGTCGGCTGACCAGCCGAATACTGCACCAGCTGTCCAACTTTTTCCTCAACGGTCATCTTCTGCAGAATCGATTCCACTCGCGCGTCGATCCGCTTGTCGCCAATCCCATCCGCTGCCGGAGCCTGCGCAAACGAAGCTATGCTCAAAACGCTAACAATCCCGCTCAGCAACAATGCGCGCGAAAGACTACTGATCAAGCTCATCCTCCTAATGTTGGGACTGACGGCGAGCGTCGCCACGAAATTCGTCATGATGACGATCGCAGAAAATGGCATGGGCTCTCGTGCAGAAAATGGCTTAGGGTCTCTTGCAGAAACTGGCATCAGTCTCGTCTCCATCGAACTTGCTGCGGAGTATCAATAGATCAAAATTAATAGAGAATGACCTCATGAAAAATCCTTTTCCACCCAATGTCAATCCGCCAATCACCTAAGCCGCCGAGTGGCCACAAAGCTCCGACAACCGTCGCAACATCCCTATTACTCTCAGAACCCCTCGATGAGCGAAACGGCCTTCTGTTACCAACAGTCATTCCGACCGAGTATCGCGGGTAGAGCGCTCGTCTGTTATCCTGCATGTGAACGAGATGAGGACCTTATGTTTCGCTCGACACTTCTTGTCTCTCTACTCCTCATTGCTCGCTTTGCGGCCGCACAAACGCTTGCGCCCAAGGATGTCGACCTCGTTGCCCCCGATGGAACCAAGCTGCGGGCCACTTTTTTCGCCGCGGCGAAGCCGGGGCCCGGGGTACTCCTGATGCACATGTGCAACACCGTGCGGAAATCGTGGGAGCCGGTCGCGCAGGGTCTGAGCGAAGCCGGAATCAACGCACTCACTATCGACAATCGCGGCTTCGGAGAGAGCGGAGGACCTCGGTTCGAGGGAGCGTCTCCGGAGATATTAGAGCAATTGAACGAGAAGTGGCCGGGAGATTTCTACGCGGCGTATCAATTCCTGTTAGCTGGAGGAGGGAGCTGCGGGGTGAACAACGCGCTAAAGCTGGCGCAGCGTCATCCCTCCGATGTGAAGGTACTTGTGTTGCTGTCGGGTGGGCCTGACGTGACGGGAATCAACTTTGTGGCCCACCATCCTGAGTTGCCGATTTTCACGGCCGGCGCGGCGGACGATGAGTACGATCCTGCGACATTGCAGTTGATGCAATGGTTGAGGGATCTCTCCGGGAATCCGCGAACCAAATTTGTGGGCTTTCCTGACGGCAGGCACGGAACCGAGATTTTCGGGCCGCATCCTGAGTTGGTGCGCCAGATTGTCGCGTTCTATGTCGACACGCTCATCACCTCGCCGGTCAACTTGAAAGCGCCGGTGACTCCGCGAAAAACACAAGCCTCAGATTTTTGGGCAATGGCGAATGAGCCAGGAGGGACTGCGCGGGCCGTGGAGTTCTTTCATGACGCGCGCAAGCGTGATCGGGCGGCGTTCGTTTTTCCAGAGTTCCTGATGAACTTGCTGGGCTACTCTCACCTGCAGGCAGGGGACACGGAAGGTGCCATTACACTGTTCAAGCTGAACACAGAAGCCTATCCCGCTTCGGCGAATGCCGAGGATAGCCTAAGCGATGGGTATTTGGCTGCCGGACAAAAGGATCTTGCGATGGCGGCAGAGGAGAAGTGCGTGGAGTTGCTTCCGGCAGACACAGCCAATGCCGAGTTCAAGGCTACACTGGGCAAGCACGCTCAGGAGAGAATTGCGAAACTGAAAGCGGAGAACAAATAGGGTAGCTGTTTACCCTGTCGGTAGGACACCAACACCGGCACGGTCATTCCCGCACCCCCGAGCGGGATCATGAGTGCTATCA
>QIAK01000412.1:31357-33328 GCA_003225515.1 Acidobacteriota bacterium
GACCGCGCCTCACCGCGTACAATATCTCCATGACGACAACTCACCCACCGCGACCGCAAGTCGCAGCGGAAATCCCTGCCGTTCCTCTCACAACCGAGGGTTACAGCGTCCTGCACCAGATGCTCCGCCTTCGCTGGTCCGCCTGGCGCGCCCTGCCCGCCGCCGAAAAATCGGCCATCGCAAAAGAAGCCTCCGACGCCCTCTCCACCATGGAGAAAAATGACAAAGGACAATCGGCACTCTTCTCCCTCATCGGCCACAAGGGCGACCTGATGCTGATCCACTTCCGCGAATCGTTCGCCGACCTCAACCAGGCCGAACTCAAACTGGCCAATCTCCGCTTAAGCGATTACCTCGAGCCCACCACTTCTTATCTCTCCATCATCGAACTCGGACTCTACGACTCCACTCTCAAAATTTACAAAGAGCTCACCGACCAGGGCATCGAGCCGCACTCCGACCAATGGAAAGCCGAAATCACCTGCAAGCTCGGCCGCCACGCCGAAGCCATGAAACCCCGGCTCTTCCCGGAAATTCCGCAGCACCGATATGCCTGCTTCTATCCCATGGACCGTCGCCGTGGTGAAGACAAGAACTGGTACAAGCTCCCCATCGAAGAACGCGCCCGCCAGATGGGCGATCACGGCATGATCGGCCGCCGCTACGCCGGAGAAGTGAAACAGATCATCAGCGGCTCCATCGGCTTCGACGACTGGGAATGGGGTGTCGATCTCTTCGCCGACGATCCCCTGGTCTTCAAAAAGCTGATCTATGAAATGCGCTTCGACGAAGTCAGCGCCGTCTACGCCCTCTTCGGACATTTCTACGTAGGCGTGAGAGTCCCCGCGGCGCAACTGGAGAAATTGCTCGCTGGCGAGCTCCCAAGTAAACAGCCGTAGAGACGTAACTTGTTACATCTGTGCCGCCAGGGCCCCGTTGGCCGGCAGGGAAACTAACAAGAAATTCACCAGAGTCACAGAAAACGTTTTCTAAGACTTTGCTTTTCTCTGAGTCTCTGTGACTCTGTGGTGAACGACTTTTCTGAAAGGAACCTTCATGTCCACCCTAGGCCTAATCGAATACAAAGACGCCTCTCCCGAAGTTCGCGCCATCTATGACGACATCATGGCTACCCGCAAAACCGACTGGATCAACAATTTCTGGAAAGCCATTGCCCACGACCCCGCCACCCTCAAGCGCACCTGGGAAGATATCAAGCAGATCATGGCTCCCGGCGCCCTCGACCCGCTTACCAAAGAAATGATCTATGTCGCTGTCAGCGTTACCAACCAGTGTCACTACTGCATCGCCAGCCACACCGTCTCCGCCCAAAAGAAAGGCATGACCGACGCCATGTTCAAAGAATTAATGGCCGTGGTTGGAATGGCTAACGAGACGAACAAAATGGTGACGGGATATCAGGTCGCGATCGACGAGCAATTCAAGAAGTAGCACGAATCCAGCAACTAACTTCCGCTCTTGGCTGCCTTTGTAATTTCCTCGGCAACATGAGGCGGCAGATTCTTGATCCGGTAGAGATATGCCGCCACCGTCCACAGTTTCTGATCGGTCTCCCACACTCCGTTGGCAAACATCCCGGTGCGTCGGACTCCGTGCTTGGCCACCCAGAAGATCTGAGCCTCTGAATATTCCGTTCCGATTTCAGCCATTCGCGGCGCTGGTGGATTGAGAGCGGAGTCGTCCTTATTACCGGCTCCGGGCGCGCCATGGCAACCCGAACACTCGTTCAGATATATTTTTCCGCCCGCGATCAGATTGTCATCCGTTGGCGAGATTGGATTGGCAACTTCCGGCGCGTGTCGTCGGACAGAAGAATGTACTGCCATGCGCATCAGGGACGCTTCCAATCGCGAAGGCGGAGCGTCAGCCCGCACCTCGGCGAGCCCGAGTTTCAGGTACAGAATGCCCCCAACCGTTAATAGGATTAGAGACAAGAACGCACCCAGCAAG
>QIAK01000413.1:0-2330 GCA_003225515.1 Acidobacteriota bacterium
TGGAACTCGTGATCCCAGTTGGCTGTGAACTGATTGTCAGTAAACTTGCCGGGCTTACTCGCTGTGAATTGCACCGGGTCCCCGGGAGCCGTGCCCGCTGGAACGTTGGGCAACGGGAACAGATATCCATTCGCCGGAGCGCCGAATTGATTGCTCTGGAACGCCAGCAGGGAAGCGGCTACCGGATCGATCGAGATATCTCCAAAATCTGCGGCCAGATTCGCCATCGCTTGCGCCGAAGTGCCACGATCCGCGGCTGGAACATAAGGAACGAATGTGCTGATCAGCGTTCCCGGGGACTCTCCGCTACGCTGCCGTGCCCCTTGATAATTCACGAAAAAGAATCCCAGCTTGCCTCCCGGGCTCACTGGTCCACCTAGGCTTCCGCCGAAAATGTTTTGTTGAATCACCGGTCGTGGTGAGCCACTCCCCTTAAGAAAATATTCGTTGGAATCGAGCACGGTATTGCGGAAGAACTCGTATGCGTCGCCATGGAAGGCATTGGTTCCCGTCTTGAGGATGGCATTGATGTTTCCGCCGCCGTTGCGCCCCTGGCTGGCGTCATAAAGCGAGGTCTGCACTTTGAATTCCTGTACCACGTCCGGGTTGGGAAGTGGCGTGGTCCCCAATCCAGCGACGTTGTAGTCGGTTGCGCTGATGCCCTCGATCAGATAATTATTGTTATCCTCGCGTTGCCCGTTTACGAAAATGTGGACCTCTCCGCGACCCAACTGTGAAGCGGAGTTCAGTTCACCCTGCGCGCCCGTCGACAGTGTGAGCAACTGCTGAAAGTTCTGCGTGGCCAGCGGCAGTGCGCGAATCGTGTTGCTGTCGATCGCCTGACCCGTCGTCGCGTCGCTTGTGTTTACCGCCTGAATCTCGGCCTGAACCTCAATCTTGCTCAGCTTCGCGATGAGGCGCGTAGTCTCGGTGACCCGGACCACGATGCCGGGAAACTTCCGCTCCGCAAATCCTTTGCTCTGAATACTCACCGCATATGTCCCGACCGGCAGCAGGGGAGCCGTGAAGGATCCGTCGGCCGCAGTGGTCACTGTGCGCTCCAGCACATTCGTATTCTCGTTCGTGATCCGCACTTCTGCATTGGCCACAACCGCGCCACTCGGATCTTCCACCGTTCCCGTGATTGCTCCCGTGGCCCCACCCTGCGCGAAAGCCTGGTTCGTGAGCAACACGGCAAGACAGGTGATGACAATTAACCTGAATGAGTAACGCGGCATCTTCGTTCTCCTATCGAGTCTGGAAATGCAATTTGAAAGCAGGACCGCCTGCTTTCAAGGCTCTGCGCCAACTGGATACACGACTGCTTGCGTTTATGGAGTGTTGAAAGCTTACCGAATGGAAATGACTACTTTCAAGGGCGGAAACGGCAGTGGAGTAACGAGTAAGTTTCCGCTGGAAGACCGACGTGGGACGCCGGCCTATGCCTCGCCGAACGCGCGGTAGCGTTCCAGCACGTCACGCTGCGAAATCACGCCTTCGAGCTTGCCGAAGTCGGCGCGGCTCACCACCGGCACTAGCGGCCACCGATCCACATAGCGCAGCGCCGTTTCCAGGGAATGGTCGGGATGTAAATCAGGAATCCTCCGGATCGGCAACAGCGAGCTCAGGCTGGCTTCGCGCTTGCCATCAGTTGCCATAGCACGAAGTTGCTGTTTCGTAATGCTGTTCCATCCGCCGGGGGTTACCTTCACCAGGAAATCATCCCCACTCGCCTGCTCCGCCTTTTTCAGAGCCTCTTCGACACTCTCCTGTGCGTCCAATATGGGGCCGTCCGGCGGCCGCATGGCATCTTCCACCCGTAGGATGCCTTCTTCCCGTTGCTCCTCCATGGAGGGCAACTCGAGTCCGTCCTGTCGCGTCAGCAAATCAAAAATTGCAATCGGCCGCAGCCCCCGCGAGATCACATAAGCGATGGTGTTGGCGACGATCACCGGCACAATGATGGAATAATTCCCGCTGACTTCCAGCACCATGAATACCGAGGTCATTGGTGCTCGCAGGAATCCCGCGAACAACACTCCCATCCCCACCAGCGCGTATGTTCCCGGCGAAACCGTGAGATGTGGCAGGATGGCGTGCTCCGCTCCACCGACTGCCGCTCCCAGCATCGCGCCAATAAATAATGTGGGCGCGAACATGCCTCCGGGAGTTCCACTCACGAACGAAAGCAGGGTGGCAACAATTTTCAGGCCTGCTAAGATCGCCAGAAATTGCCATGTAAAGCGCCCGTGCATGGCCTCATCGATCGCGTCATAGCCCGCGCCCATCACTTGAGGCGCGCCCAGCAGCGCGATGATTCCAATCAGCAA
>QIAK01000413.1:2344-2962 GCA_003225515.1 Acidobacteriota bacterium
ATCGAGGACGCAGCGACGCAATGCCCGCCGAAAACAAGACTGAAGCGAGCCCGCCCACGACTCCTAAAATGGAATATGCGATCAACTCCGAGGGCCGTTGCAATTGCACGGACGGAATGCGGAACAGCGATTCCGATCCCAGGAACCACCGCATCACTACCACGCTGGAAACTGCGGAAAGCACGACGGAACCGAGGATGCCCGCCGTCCAGCGCCCAATCACTTCCTCAATCACGAACAGCACCGCCGATATCGGCGCGTTGAATGCCGCCGCCAGTCCAGCTGCTGCGCCCACCGGAGCGATCAGCCGCATGCGATCCCGCGACAATCGCATCTGCCGTCCCAACACCGAAGCCAGGCACGCGCCGATCTGCAACGACGGATCTTCCGGACCCAGCGAGTGTCCCGAGCCAATCGCCAGCGCCGAGGTGATGAATTTGCCGATCGCCGTACGCACTGGAATGTGGCCGTTATAGATGTACAGGGCAGCCTTGGTCTGATTCACTCCGCTGCCGCGCGTTCGAGGAAAGAAATGAATCACCAGCGCTGCGATGACCAGGCCGGCCAGCGACGGCGCCAGCAGAAGGCGAGATGATGACAGCACCACTCCCGATCCTA
>QIAK01000413.1:2971-12100 GCA_003225515.1 Acidobacteriota bacterium
AAGCACACTACAGCCAGTCCGGAAAAAATGCCGATGAAAACGGAGAGCACCAGAAAAAATCGCTCTTCGCGAAATACCGCCTGCAGGAGAGCCTTGGGAGTGCGCCCGTTGATGGGTGGGACCGCGAGGGGTTGCTGGTTCTGTACCAGGAGTTCAGCTTGTGCGTTCGCTTGCGAGTCCAATTCAGCTTCCTTCGTGCAATCTTGCGATCAAGAGCAAAGCCATATCCGTTCCCGTTGGAGTGCCGCACGTGGTGCTGGTCTGGCGTTCGATCTCAAATACCAGATTCATTGCGGCCTCGACCAGATCGGGATCTCGTCTCAGGTCGGCCTCAGAAATATTCGGCTTCATCCTGGCCCAATTGTCTGCCAGACTCGATTGCGCCGCGCTCGGTACGGCAGGCTCTCGCGCCAAGCCACACGACTTCAGCCGCTGTCCCGCTGTCGTAAAAGAATCCACTACGTTCTTGTCGCGCTGCGCAATGGTCAACTGCCGCCGAAACGGATCCATCTTCAGCACCAGGTCGGTAACTTTCAGAAGTTCCGCACTTCGCTTGTCGGTAGAATCGCCCGCTACCGCGGAGCGCAAATAGCGCTGCGCCTCAGGATAGCGGTTCAATTGGAAGGCCCCCAATCCGGCGCCTGCCAATGCCGCCTGATTGTTGGGTTCTTTCTTTAGTACCAGCCGATATGCGGCGAGTGCATGCTCGTAATCGGGAACGCGGAGAAAAAGATCGCCCAATCGCGCCTGCTGCATAGGATCAGCTCCAATATTTTCTTCCAGCGCAATTAACTCCGCCTGCGCCTGTGCCTGGGCGCCGGTGGTCAACAGAAAATCGATCAATTCCAGCCGTGCATCACGCCGCCTTGCTTCCTGATCACTGGGCCACACCGCGTAAATCGCATTGTGGTAATAACGAAGCGCCTGATCTTTCTGTCCCTTTTGTACCGCGATTCGCGCCAGTTCCAGGTTCACCAGGCCATCTTCCGGTTCTCGCTCCCAGAGATTGGCCAGATAGGTGGATGCCTCGGCGCTCCGCTTCAACCCAATCAGTGCCTCAGCCAGACTGCGCCGATAATCATAGTTGTCGCGTGAGTACAACAGGGCTGAACGAAACTCCATCACTGCTGCGTCGTAACGCTCTGCATTCAAATCTGCAACGCCGCGGCTGTACCAGCGGTTGCCCAGAGATTCGCGCTGCGCATGATAAGCGCGCGATAATCCCGTCACCCCAAGGAAAAAAAATACGGCCAGCACCGCCAATAACGCGAGCATCACCGGTTGCTGCCTCAGATAAAGCCGCAACTCTGCCCACCGTCCGGCGTCGGTCGTATTTTTTACCGGATCAACCATTGCAAATTCTCAGACGTCGTTGGTCGTTGGCCTTCGGCCGTCCGTCGTCGGCTCCTAGTGGTTGGACGGCCAACGACCAACGACATGCTTAATTTTGCAGGGCAAACGGCCCGTGTACGACTTTGCACTAGGCCGCACTCAACTTCCCGAGGACTCAACGCAGCCTCCTCAGCGGGATGGCTGCCTTCTGCGCGGGAGCCATCCTGGCTCGAGGACGTGTTCAGCATGGAACCGTACCAGGCGTGCGGCCAGAATCGCGGACCGTCCTAGATATCCCACAATTTTGCGCTCGTCGGAGCGCTCGACGACCGGTAGCCGGCCAATGTCGAAGCGCAACAATTTTGCCGCAGCCTCCGACACCAGTTCATCCGGATATGTCACCACGAGGTGCGTCTTGCCCGCCTCCTGCACGGTCATCGCTCCCGAGGTGTCTTTATCCAGCGCCCGCAAAATATCGCCACGAGTAATGATGCCGGCGAGCTTGCCCGCGTCGTCCAGAATCAGCATGGCCTCGTGTCGTGCCACGGTTGGATCATGTCGCGCAATCCGCTCGGCCAACGCTCCCACCTTTGTATCGGCGGGCAACATCGGAGGCTCTTTTTCCATGGTTTCGCCAACCGTAGCCTGCGTCAGAGCGTCCGCTTCATAGTCCTGGTGCACGCGCAGTCCGCGTCGCGCCAGCTTCTCGGTCATGATGGAACTGTTCGGCATGAACAGCATTGCGATCCCGTCCGCAATCACGGCTACCAGCATCAGAGGCAGCACCGAGTTGTAGTCTCGCGTAATCTCAAAGGCAAAAATGATGAAAGAGAAGGTCGCCCGTGACGCCGCGCCGAACACTGCTCCCATAGCCACTACGGCGAATGCTCCCGGAGAAAGATGCGCCGATGGGAACGCATAGTTTCCCACCATCGCAAACAGCCCGCCCATGGCTGCGCTCCACATGAATGTAGGAGCCAGGAGCCCGCCCGAGGTTCCTGAACTCAGCGAAATTACCAGTGCCGCAAACTTGGCGATCATGATCACCAGAAGCAGTTTCCAAACCAGGTGCCCGTTGAGAATGTCGCCGATAGTGTCGTATCCAACGCCGAAGACACGCGGTACGAAGAAGCCGATGATGCCGAGCGCCAGCGCTCCCGTCGCCGGCCACCACAATTCATCGAATGGAAGCTTTTCAAATAAATCCTCCACCCAATAAAGCGTTTTGCTCAGCCCGACCGCTGCCAATCCGCATAACGGGCCGAGCAAGAGATAGAACGGCAGCGCACGCGGAATCCCAAAATCGACAACGCCGACTTGAAACATCGGTCCGGCGCCCAGCAGTTGCATGTGGACCGCAGTGGCCAACGTGCTCGCAATCACCAGCGGGATAAACGATCGCGACTTGAATTCGAAAAGCAGCAACTCGATGGCGAGAATCACGCCCGCAATCGGCGTGTTGAAGGTGGCCGACATTCCTGCCGCCGCTCCGCACGCCAGCAGTACCTTGCGCTCGACCGCGGTCGTGTGCAGTACCTGTCCCACCAGCGAGCCGATTGCTCCTCCGGTCTGAATGATTGGACCTTCCGCGCCGAAGGGTCCGCCGGTTCCGATCGCGATGGCGGCAGAAATCGGTTTCAGAATCGCAACTTTCGGTTCAATCCGGCTGCGATTGGTTAGTACCGCTTCCATCGCCTCTGGAATTCCATGCCCCTTGATTTTCGACGAGCCGTATTTCGCCATCACTCCCACGATCAGCCCGCCAATCACCGGAACCAAAATTACCCACGGCCCCAGCGTATGAAAGCGCACGCTCGTGAAGTCCGTAGACCAGCGGTGAAAGAAGAACAGGTTGGTGAAGAGTCCAATCAGTTTGTAGAGAGCGAACGCTATCAATCCTGCGACCAGGCCAATTGCTGCGGCAAGGAACGAAACCAGCACAATCCGAAACTGCGCCGGCGTTGCGGCCGACAATTGTGCTTGTCCGGGTAGAAGGTTTCCGTCGTTATTCATGTTTGTCATCGGACTGTTTTCCGCGGATGAGAATTAATTGAAACACGCGCTGCCCGCAACTTCGTGGCCTGTTTCTTCGGCATCAGAAGCCGTAAAGCTGTGACCAGCGCCGGCGCCGCAGTCCGCAGCGCTTCATGATGATGCATCGCCAGTTCTTCCAGCACGCGCTCACCTTTCGGCGTCAGCGCGAGCAACACTTCGCGCCGGTCGTCCCGCGCTCGTTCTCGCCGGACGTATGCACGAGCCTCCAAGCGGTTGACCAGTTCCACCGCGCTGTGATGCTGAATGTGCATCCGGTTGGCCAACTCCCGTATTCTCGGACGTACTTCCTCAGGCATCCCCTTGATGGCTAGCATGAGTTGGTATTGCCCGCGCTCGAGTCCGGCCGCCTTCACGGCACCTTCGCTGAAACGGAGAAATTTCCTGATCTGAAGCCGAAACTCGGCGAGCGCCTGGTAGTCCGACAGGGTGAGCGTCTTCATGTCGCGGATTGTATCGTCCCGATAACTATGGATAATTATATCGTTAAGCGACATATAAAGAGAAGCTCGCGCCGGAGGCGGGGAAGAATATTTTCGAGAGCCGGAGCGAATGCCGTTAGTCGAAAGCGTAAGCCGCTCTAGCCTCTGGCCCGAGCCTCCATTTAGAATCCTAAGTCCACTTCACCGCACAGGAGACCCCGTGATCCCGCGCTACACTCGCCCTGAAATGGCCCGCATTTGGAGCGACGAAAACCGCTTCCGTACCTGGCTAACCGTGGAAGTTGCCGCCACCGAGACCCTCGCCGAAGCCGGCCTGGTCCCCAAAGATGCCGCCAAAGCCATCCGGGAGCGCGCCGACTTCCGCGTGGAACGCATCCACGAGATCGAAGCCGAGGTGCGCCACGACGTGATCGCCTTCACCACCGCTGTGGCAGAGATCGTTGGGCCGCACGCGCGCTGGTTCCACTACGGGCTCACCTCCAACGACGTCGTCGATACCGCGCAGGCCTTGCTGATCCACCAAGCTTCGCAAGTCATCGTGCAAGATCTGCAGCGCCTCTCCGAGATTCTCGAGCGCCGCGCCTGGGAGTTCAAAGATACGCCCATGGTCGGCCGCACGCATGGCATCCACGCCGAACCCATCACCTTTGGTTTCAAAATTGCCAACTGGTATTCCGAAACGCAGCGCAACATTGCGCGGTTCATAGCTGCCGCCGAAGACATGCGAGTAGGAAAGTTTTCCGGAGCAGTGGGAATTTTCGCGCATCTGACGCCCGAGCTCGAAGAGAAAATCTGCGCGCGCCTGGGATTGAAAGCTGCCGCTGTTTCTTCGCAAGTCATCCAGCGCGACCGCCACGCTCACTATCTCGGCACGCTGGCGGTTATCGCCTCGACGCTGGACAAGATCGCGACCGAGATCCGCCACCTGCAGCGCACTGAAGTACGCGAGGCTGAGGAGTTCTTCAGCGAAAAGCAAAAGGGATCGTCGGCCATGCCGCACAAGCGCAATCCCGTGACACTCGAGCAGATCAGCGGCCTCGCCCGCGTGGTCCGCAGCAACTCTCAGGCCGGTCTCGAAAACGTGGCCCTTTGGCATGAGCGCGACATCTCGCACTCGTCCGTCGAGCGTGTGATTCTTCCCGACTCAACCACCCTGACCGATTATCTGCTCACCAAAACCGCCAACGTAATCGATAACATGTTCGTCTACCCCGAACGCATGCTCGCGAATCTGGAAAGCACACGCGGCCTCATCTTCAGCGGCCAGGTGCTGCTCGATCTGGTGGAACACGGCGTGAGCCGCGAGGACGCCTACCGCCTGGTGCAATCGCACGCCATGCGCGCGTGGAAAGAAGGATTGAACTTTCGCGAGCTGATTCTTGCGGACAAAGAAATCACGGCCAAAATGCCGCGTAAACAGATCGAGCACGCGTTCGATGTCGCACGTCAACTGAAAAACGTCGACAAAATCTTCGCCCGCGTATTTGGAACCAAGAGGCAGTCGGCCAAGCCGGTTCAGCGGTTGGCCTCCATGAAATCGAAAACAAAGCGAAAAGAATAATCGATCAAAGCAATTGCGTCTTCACCCTAAGTGGAACCCTGTAGCCTTTAGATCGAAAACCTTGCGGACTACCTCCGAATCAAATCCTTATGACATAAAGGAGGTACGAAATGCTAAGACTCGTGAACGGAAAGTTCGCAACCGCCTTATTCGCATCCTGTTTAGGCATGTTCGTGTGTGCGCAGGCTCAAACTGATAGCAGCAGCAGCGCCGCCGCCGACTCGGAACTCCAGCGCGCCACCGAAACCGTGCAGCACATTGCGTCCGCCGCGCCCGACAAAGGCGTGCCGAATGATGTATTGCAGGGAGCCAAGTGCGTCGCCGTAATTCCGAAGCTGGTCAAGGGCGCCTTCGTCGTGGGTGGCGAGCACGGCAACGGTGTCGCTACTTGCAAAACTGCCAGTAGCACCTGGAGCGCTCCTGCTCCATTCTCCGTTTCCGGCGTAAGCTGGGGACCGCAAATCGGCGGCAAGAGCACCGATCTCATGATGTTCATCATGAATGATCAGGGGATGGAAGACCTGATGAAGGGACACATCAAGCTGGGCGCAGATGTTTCCGCCGCAGCCGGCCCGGTCGGGCGCACCGCCTCTGCTGAAGCGGGATACAAAGCAGGTATTCTGACCTACTCCAGCAGCAAAGGAGCATTCATCGGCGCATCGCTCAACGGAGCCGAACTGCAGCAAGATACGAAGCGGACCAAGGAACTCTACGGGAAAGATGTTCCCTTTAAGGATATCCTGAAGGGCGCGGTGCAGACTCCGAGCGGCGAAGCCCGCGACTTCGTAAACGCCGTCCAGAATGCAAAGGAAACTGCGCAGAGTCGCTGATAGCGGCAACTCGGTAAGGTTCCGATTTTAACTTGTGGCAGTCCCGTCCTGACCCATAAAGCGGGACTGCCAGTACTTGACGACGATATGCCCCTCCGAAAACGTTATGCTTAGCTGCACCCGCTTGTGCTCCCGCAGCTCATACATCTGTAGCAGCTGCCGTTCCGGGTCATGATGCTGCCGCAGAAGCTGCAGCTGGGGGCGTCGCCCATGTCTACCATGCTCGATAGTGCGTCGGCGGCGTGGACGGAACCGGTTGTTGGCCGTTGGTCGTTGGTCGTCGGACGGGCAGCCGCTGTCCCATTCAAATCGCCGATCTCCGATGACGGAGGACCGAAGGCCGACGTCGGCTTCAGTCTGAGATTCTCGAACAGGAATTGCTGCTGTCCCGTCAGGAAGCGGAGTTGCAGCCAGCGGAAGATGTAATCCATGATCGACTTGGCATAGCCGATGTCAGGATTGCCGCTCCAGCCGCTGGGCTCGAAACGCGTGTGGGCGAACTTTTCGCAGAACAGTTTCAGTGGGACTCCGTGTTGCAGCGCTATCGAGACCGCAAGCGCGAAGCTGTCCATCAGGCCGCTGACCGTTGATCCTTCTTTCGCCATGGTGATGAACAGTTCGCCCGGCTCGCCATTGGGATAGAGTCCGACGGTGATGTAGCCCTCGTGGTCTCCAACTTTGAATTTGTGGGTCAGCGATTGCCGCTCTTCCTGCAGCTTGTGGCGCACGGCGCGCGGAGGAGCGTTCATATCCTCTTCTTCGGGCTGGACCGCGGCTGTCCCGGCGCGAGCAGATGAGCTTTCCGCCGTCTTGCTGCCGGCAGAAGACAGAGGCTGCGATTGTTTGCATCCGTCGCGATACACGGCGACGGCTTTGATGCCCAGCTTCCACGCCTGGAGATAGGTCTCCATGATGTCGTCGACGGTGGCGTTGTTGGGAAGATTGACCGTCTTCGATATAGCTCCTGAGATGAAGGGCTGCGCCGCCGCCATCATCCGCAGGTGCCCCATGTATGCGATCGAGCGCGTACCCTTGGCCGGCTTGAAGGAGCAATCAAACACCGCCAGATGTTCATCTTTAATATGCGGAGCCCCTTCAATCGTGCCGGTGGCGTCGATGTAGCTGACGATGGCGTCAGCCTGATCGTGGGTGTATCCCAACTTGAAGAGCGCCGTCGGCACAGTGTTGTTGACGATCTTAATCATCCCGCCGCCAACCAGCTTCTTATACTTGATCAGCGCCAAATCCGGCTCAATCCCTGTAGTATCGCAGTCCATCATGAAGCCTATTGTGCCGGTGGGGGCTAGAACTGTGACCTGGCTGTTTCTGTAGCCGTATTTTTCGCCGTGGGCCAGGGCTTCGTCCCAGCATTGCTTGCTGGATTCGAAGATTGAGCTTGGGACATTGTTCTTGTTAATGCCGTTGACCGATGCGCGGTGCATGCGGATAACGTCAAGAAAGGGTTCGCGGTTGATGTACCAGCCGGGGCAGGCGCCGCCGGGCATAGTAACGTTGCTGCCCAGATTTGTTTCGGAGAGATTCTTTTTGGTCGCCTCGGTAGCGGGAACCAGCGGCTTGCATTGTTCGGCGATGCGGCTGCTTTGCAAATAGGCTTCACCGCACATGATTGCGGTTACGCAGCTGGCATAATCGCGGCCCGCGTCGCTGTCGTAGGGAAGGCCTGCGGCCATTAGCAGGGCGCCGAGATTTGCGTAGCCTAATCCGAGCGGACGATAGTCATGGCTGTTGCGCATGATTTGTTCGGTTGGGTATCCAGCGTTGTCGACGAGAATTTCCTGCGCGGTGATCAGGATATCGACAGAGTGGCGGTAGGCTTCGACGTCGAAAGTGCCGTTGGGGGCGAACTTCAGCAGGTTCAGACTGGCGAGGTTGCAAGCCGAGTCGTCGAGGAACATGTATTCGCTGCACGGATTGCTGGCATTGATCCTAGCCGTGTTCTTCGAAGTGTGCCAGCGGTTGACTGTGGTGTCGTACTGCATGCCCGGATCGCCGCAGTGCCAGGTGGCTTCGGAAATTTTGTTGAGCAGCTCTTTGGCTTTGAAGGTTTTCACCACCGAGCCATCGGTGACGGTTTTGGTGGAGAAGTCGGTATCGCGGACGACGGCGTACATGAAGTCGTCGGTGACGCGCACGCTATTGTTGGCGTTCTGGAAGAAGATGCTGGAGTAGGCGTCGGAGTCGGGATGCGAGCCGTCGTATCCCATGGAGACGAGCGCGTGCGCCTTGGCTTCTTCTTTCTGTTTGCATTCGATGAATTCAATGATGTCGGGATGGTCGACGTTGAGGATGACCATCTTGGCGGCTCGGCGAGTCTTGCCGCCGGACTTGATGACGCCGGCGAAGGCGTCGAACCCTTTCATAAAGCTGAGCGGACCACTGGCGGTGCCGCCGCCGGAAAGAGTTTCTGTCGAGCCGCGCAGGGGCGACAGGTTCGTGCCGGTGCCGCTGCCCCACTTGAACAGCATGCCTTCGGTCTTGGCCAGAGTGAGGATGGAGTCGAGCGAGTCCTTTACCGAGTTGATGAAGCAAGCGGAGCACTGGGGTTTGGAGTATCCGGTGACGCCGAATTCGACTTGCTGGGTTTGCGGGTTCCAGTGCCAGCTGCGGCCGTCAGAGTTGGGCTCGATGCGATCGCAGCCTACGTTGAACCATACGGGCGAGTTGAACGCGGCGTATTGGCGCACGAGGATATGGACGAGTTCGTCGTGGAAGGTGGCACCATCTTCGGCGGTGCGGAAATAGCCTTGTGCCATTCCCCAGTCGCGGATGGTTTCGGCGACGCGGGCGACCAACTGGCGGACTCCGGTTTCGCGCTCGGGAGTCCCAATCTTGCCGTGCAGATATTTGCTGGCCACGATGTTGGTGGCAGTCATCGACCAGTCTTTGGGTA
>QIAK01000102.1 GCA_003225515.1 Acidobacteriota bacterium
CAAAAAACAAAGTGATTACCAATAGCACCAGCCGCTGCCGCTTGGGTCTCATCTACGCTCCTGTAGTCGCACTGCTCAGACGTGCTCCGTTTGAAGAATACCTCGAATGAACGTGTGGTCAGGAGGTAAAAAGTTAGAGCAATCGCCAGGTTCCAGCTATGATTCTCGCGACAATTGCAGCCACGTAACAAAGCTGCGCAATTACTGCTTACCGGAGAATACCTGTGCCGAGCTCTCAGACGAGACGAACCTTCCTACAGCTGTCTGCGGCGGGATTGGCTGCGACCGCGACTGCCGATTTGGCCTCGGCGTTGGCTCCGTCCGCGCCTGCATCTCTGGTCGAGAAGATCACAGTGCATGTGACTGGGGGGAAACTTCGTTACGCATCGGCAGATGCACTAACCTGGCGGCCCTCCGCGAAGGCCGCGGAGAACGCGATTGTGCTCGATCCGGGAAAACAGTTTCAGGAGATGCTGGGGTTCGGTGCAGCGTTTACTGACGCTGCGTGCTACATGTTCAACCAGCTCGGCGCGCCGGCACGCGATGAATTGCTTCATGATCTCTTCCATCCCTCGGAGATGGGGCTCAGCGTCTGCCGAACCTGTATCGGGTCGAGCGACTATTCCACCGAAGTATTCAGTTATGACGAGGGCGAGCCCGACCCGGAGCTGAAGAGATTTTCGATCGCGCACGACCAGGCAAATGTTTTGCCAACATTGCGGGCGGCTCGCAAGCAGAATCCGGATTTGTTCCTGTTCTCATCTCCCTGGAGCCCTCCGGGATGGATGAAAGTAGGAGGATCGATGCTGGGCGGTTCGATGCGGCAGCATTATTACGCTCCGTATGCGCAGTACTTTGTGAAGTTCCTGGAGGCGTATGCCGCCGAAGGCGTCCCAGTGCAGGCGGTCACCGTGCAAAATGAAGTTGATACCGATCAGGATGGAAGGATGCCGGCGTGTCTGTTTCCGCAGGAATACGAGATTGGATTCGTGAAAGAGCACCTCGGTCCGGCGCTGCAAAAGAGCGGCCTTGCCACCAAGGTCTGGATTCTTGACCATAATTACAACCTCTGGGGTCGCGCGATTTGCGAGCTCGACGATGCGGGCTTGCGGAAGTACTCGAACGCCGTGGCGTTTCATGGTTATGTGGGCACGCCGGACATGATGGACAAGGTGCATGAAGCGCATCCTGATGCGCAGCTTTATTGGACCGAGGGCGGTCCGGACTACACATCTCCTGATTACGCGACAGACTGGGCGAAGTGGGGGCGGACGTTCACGCAGGCGACCCGTCACTGGTGCCAGGCACTCAGCGGATGGAACCTGGCGCTTGATGAGAGTGGAAAGCCCAACATTGGACCGTTTCCGTGCGGCGGAGTGGTGACCATCCATTCCAAGACAAAGGAGATTACTCGCAGCGGACAGTATTGGGCGTTTGCGCATTTCTCGCGCACTGTGCGGCGAGGCGCGCGGAGGTTTGAGTCCAGCTGCCAAATGCCGGGAGTGGATCAGGTAGGATTCCAGAATCCAGATGGTGAGAAGGTACTGGTCGTGACGAATGCCGGTCCGGCGCAGAGGGTTACTTTAAAGCAAGGCGAAAAAGCTGCGGAGCTGGCGCTGGC
>QIAK01000103.1 GCA_003225515.1 Acidobacteriota bacterium
CGGCCCGCTGCTGATTGTCCGAAACGTTGTTCCGGCCAGTATTCGGAATCGCAGAGCAGTGTCGCTTGTTCCCGGTTTGCTTTGGGGTAGGACTGTCCGCCTAATGGCGGGCTCCGGAGGACGTGCCAATGCGATTGCTAAGCGCTCGACTCATCATCTCGCTCATTATTGGAGTGACGCTGGTATCGCTATGCACTTCGTACTATCAGGTAATGGTCCTGAACCGGGGGATGCAGAAAGATTTGCAGCGCCGGGCTGAGGTGCTGGGAGAGAGCCTTGCAAGAAATGTTGAACGGGA
>QIAK01000104.1 GCA_003225515.1 Acidobacteriota bacterium
TGGCCATGCTACGTCCGTCCCATTGTGCTGCGCGGATACGGCGAGGCCGGCGTGAATCCGTTCAACTCGCCGACTGAGGTTTACATCATCAACTATCCGTGGGGAAAATATTTGAGCGGCGAGAGCGAAGGTTGCGACGTGTGCGTCTCATCGTGGACGCGCCTCGCCCCCAACACGCTGCCCGCGATGGCCAAGGCTGGCGCGAACTACATGAATTCGCAGCTCATCAAGATGGAAGCCGTCGTCAACGGCTACGTGGAAGGCATCGCGCTCGACGCAGCCGGTTTCGTCAGCGAGGGATCGGGCGAGAATTTGTTCCTGGTTCATCGCGACAAGCTGATCACGGCGCCGCTGGGAAGCTCGGTGCTGCCGGGCATCACACGCGACTCCGTCGTGCAGATCGCGCGCGACCTGAGCATCCCAATCGTTGAGCAGATGATACCGCGCGAGATGCTGTACATCGCCGATGAAGCATTTTTCACGGGCACGGCCGCGGAAATTACCGGCATCCGTTCCGTCGACAAGATTAAGGTCGGAAAGGGCGGAGTGGGCCCGATTACCAGGGCGCTCCAGAAAGAGTTTTACGCCATCGTGCGCGGGGAGAAGAGCGACCGTCATGGCTGGCTCACGCCCGTCCCGGTCGGCAGCAAGGCGGGCAGCAAACAGCCGGTCGGGGTATAATCGCTTTCGTTTCGAAGACTGGCTCGTCTAAGTTAAAGTTCGTCCAATCACGCTTGTCCGATTAAGAGGGGCGCTCCGAGCGCCCTTTCAGTCCCTGTAGCCCGGAACCCAAAACAGCTCTTACTTGGAGGAAGAAAAATGTCCCAAGGCCCGACTCCCGAATTTGTCCTCGGCTATCGCGCGATGATGCTCGATGGCATTGCCCGCGAAGCGGAAATCACCAAGAAAGTAATCGGCGCCATCCCCGACGCGAAGTCGGACTACCGTCCCGATCCCAATGCGCGCACAGCGAAGGAACTGGCGTGGCATCTGGCGAATACCGACGTCCAATTCCTGGATGGAATTGCCGACCTGAACTTCAACATGGCCAAGCCTGAGGCGAAGCCGCAGACATCCTCCGAAGTGGTCGCCTGGTACGACAAGAATGTGCGGCGCGGCATCGCGAAGGTGGAGGCGATGTCGGCCGAGCAGTTGCTCACGCCGGTAAACTTCTACGGCGTATTCAACCTGCCCTCCGTCTTCTATCTGGGATTCCTCAACAACCATAGCATCCATCATCGCGGCGAGCTGGCCACTTACCTGCGGCCGATGGGGTCGAAGTGCCCCTCGATCTACGGCGGCAGCTACGATGAACCTTTCCAACCGGCCGCGACGCCGGAAACGGCCGAGACCGCCGCATAGCTCCGAGCAGGATTGAAACATCGCCGCCCACGAATGGGCGGCTTTTTTGTTTTTAATTTATTTCCCGCCGTTACCTGCGACGTGCGTCGATACTCCACTGGCCAGCGCCGAGTTGTGAGATGAGAAGCGCACCCCCCAGCATGGATACGTTCTTCATGAACATGCCCATTTGCATCTGGTGCATCATGGGGTCGGAAACGGCCCAGAAGTTGTGCAGAGGCGTGACGGCGATCAGGAATAAAGCGATGAGCCAGCCG
>QIAK01000414.1 GCA_003225515.1 Acidobacteriota bacterium
AATTGAACTGAGAAGACGATCTAGCGCGCGCTGGTCCAGACTTGATAAATCACGACTCCGAACATGAATAGCAGATAACCGCGCAGAGCCCAGAAAACGATCTTTTCGGTTAGCGTCAACTCGCGGCGGGGGCAGTGGTGTTTCTCCTTGGCGGAAATCAATTGATCTGGTTCGAGTGAAGCCATGACATACGCGACGTCTTCACCGCTCACATCGCTTGCCGGTGCGGATTTGAATTGCGATTCCATCTACCTGCCTCCAAGCGGCACTAACGCGTGTGGAGCAATCACGCTGATTCCGAATAAGATTCCGGCGCCGACGAGAATGACGACGACTGCGAGCGCAAGAATATTCGCCCACATCGGGCTGACCAGATCGCCCATAATTTCGCGGTCATTGACCAGCATGTATAGAAAAAGCAGCGCGGGCGGCATGGCCAGGACAGCGATCACATTGACCAGAAGCACGATGTAGACCAGCGGGATGCCGGGGATCAGGACGAGTCCGGCAGCTGCAGCGGCTTCGAGAATCAGGACAAGATAGAAAGACTTTCCCTGCTGGAAGGGAAGATTCAGGCTATGCGGGCGATGGGCGACTTCTCCGAAAGCATAAGCGGAAGAAGTTGAGATCGTAACCGCGGCGACCATGCCGGCCTCAAACATTCCGAGGGCGAAGAGAGCTGACCCCCAATGTCCGACGAAGGGCTGCAGGGCTTGCGCGAACTCGGCGGCCTCGAAATTTCCTGTGGACATGCCATGAGCGAAGAGGGGAGCCGTAGCCACGATTGTGGCCAGAGCCGCGAGCGCGGCCAGAGCCGCGCCCAACACGGTGTCTATTCGGCCAAACCGGATGTCGTGCGTGGTCAGGCCCTTGTCGGCGATCGCGCTCTGCTGAAAAAAGAGCATCCATGGAGTGACGGTCGCGCCGATGTTGGATAACAGGATGAGGATGGTTTGCTGCGTGAGCCCGCCGGGCAGCGGCTTCCAGGTGAAAAGTGCGGAGCCGATGGCTCCCCAGTGCGGATGGCTGAGTAGCGCGACTGGAACAAACACCAGGTTGCACAGCGCGGCGACGAGCGTGACCCGTTCCCACGTCCAGTAACGGTGAGCCATCAGAGCGGCAAACAGGACGAGCCACGCGCCCAGAACCGATATGGCAGGCGGAATGCCAAAGTAGCCCAGGCCGGCACGGATGGCGATGAACTCTGTTACCAGCGTAAGAAAATTTCCGACCATTAGGTCAATCATGGAGAACCATCCCCAGAAAGGACCGAAGCGGTCGAAGATGAGTTCAGCGTGTCCGCGATGCGTGGCCGCTCCCAGACGCACGGTCATTTCCTGCACGACGCACGCCATCAGGAACGTGAGCACGACGAAGGGAACAAAGAATCCGATGCCGTAACGCGCTCCCGTAGCGGCATACGAGAGCATGCTGGGGCCGTCGTTTTCACCGAGCATAACGAGAATGCCGGGACCCACCAGCAGCCATAGCAGCCTGGTGCGCGACCACATGCCGCGTTGAGTACGAGTTGCCCGCACCCGGTCGCGATCGTGGGCGCGATCGATGTCTTCGTGGGTGATGAGGACATCGGGGGCTGTCAGGACGGTCGAAGGCGTTTCCGTGCGCGGCTTCGAGGCTGGCTTCAATTCATCCATTCACATGCAACTCTGTTCCGCGGGCCGAAAAAGTGTTAGCAGAAGTATATACCAGGAGATAAACTATAGTTAACTAGATTTGGGGACGGTAGCGCGGAGCGACATTGGGGATGCGCGCGAGATCCCTCCGTCCCTGGTGAAAACGCGGGTCGTTCGGGATGACTCATTCAAGCAAGGAATTCAGACTGAAGAAATTCAGACTGAGCACTTCACACTCCGGCTGACACTACCTGGCTTGGCGCCTTGACCGCGCTCTGCTGGCTGGCCAGCTTTCGACGGTAGTGGACGTGACGCATGCGCGTCATCTCTACCAACGGCTTCCATACCGGATTTACCAGATCGTGCTTGATCAGCAGATGCCAGAAGCGGTTGGAGCGTTTGTAGAGATAGGACATGGCCATGTAGAGCGGGATGGCCAGCCAGTGCTCAGGGCGCCTGCGCCAGATCGAGACGTGCGAAAACAGGCGCTGGTAAATCCAGGCATAACCTTGCTCAAGTTCTGCCGGGGTCATGTGCTTGGGCTGGAACACGGCGTGGCCTGTGTCATAGAGAGACCAGTCACGATGCAGGATGCGCCCCTGCTCCTCCATTTGGCGAAACAGGGGCGTGGCAGGATAGGGTGTGAGGATATGGAACGTGGCGCATTCCAGGCGGTTCTCTTCGATCCATTCAGCGGTTCGGGTGAAGACGTCTTTGCGGTCGTGATCGAAGCCGAGCACGAACGATCCGTTCACCTGAATTCCATAATCATGCAGGATGCGCACGCGGCGCGCGTAGTCCGAAGTCTTGGGCGTCTTTTTGTGAGAGTCGGCCAGATTATTATCGGAAAGCGATTCGAAGCCAATGAAGACGCCGGTGCATCCCGCGAGAGCCATGTTGCGGATAAGACTGGGTTCGTCGGTGACGTCGATCGTCACTGCGGCGCTCCAGATCTTATTCAGCGGGCGCAGAGCCGCGCAGAGGGAGTGCAGATAATCAGGGCGCGAGCCTAGGTTGTTGTCGATGAAGACGGCGTAGGGCTGGTCATCCGCTTTGAATTCATCCACGACCTGCTGCGGATGCCGCATGCGATATGGCATGCGGAGGCCGTCGGTGGCGAGATAGCAGAACCCGCAACGGTTGTGGCAACCGCGGGTAGCGATCAGGCTGGTAGTGGTCAGGAAACTGCGCCGCTGAAGAATCGATCGCCGGGGCGACGGATCGTCGCGATAATCGTTTTCATAAGTTGCGACGTAGCGTGGTTGCAGGCGCTTGGCTTCAATGTCGCGCAAAATGCGCGGCCAGAGCTGTACGCCATCGCCCAAAGCCAGCGCATCCGCGTGCGGCGCGCACTCGTCGGGACACGAGAGCACGTGCAGGCCGCCGAAAATTACTTTTGCTCCGCGGGCACGATACCAGTCGGCCAGTTCATAGGCGCGCCGCGCGAAGGTCAGATGCACGGTGATGCCAACCACCTGCGGCATCGGCCGGAATGGCGGACGGCCGTCCAGCAGATTTTCGTCCCAATACTCGACGCGCCAATGCTGCGGAGTGGTAGCGGCGAAGCTGGTCAGGGCCAGCGTAGGTGTGAGCACGTGCTTGCCAAAGCTGGCATTCGCATCCTTGGGATAAAAGGGATTGATCAGCAGAGCGTAGTGCTGCTCGACCGCGCTGGCAGGTTCGCATGGATCAAGCAAGGGAGCGGTGGTCATTTCGCGGGGAATCCAGCGCTTGGGGATGGGGCGGAAGAAAGGTTCGTGGGCTGCGATCATGGCCGTACTTTATAATGCAAAGTACTTGCTGTCAATAAGAAATGTAACTGCATCTTAATCGCAGTAGGGGTGGACTTTTTTCGGAATTTTGGGGTTCTTTTGGCGCTGGCTCCCGCGGACGGGGGCGTCCGCGCCACCGATGCAGCGGGGTTTTTACTGCGCTTCGCGCGGGAGATTAGCGGGTTGTGTTTAGCACTACGCAGAAGCCAGTTTTGCGATCGCTTCTTCGATTCGATGGAGTGTCGTCTCCTTGCCTAAGACTTCCAGGGTCTCAAATAGAGGAGGGGCATTCTTGCGGCCGCACACTGCCACGCGAATTGGCTGAAACATTTGTCCCGCCTTAACGCCCAGTTCCTGAGCGGCGGCGCGGAGGGACTGGTCGAGGGGGTCGTGTTTGAATTCGACGTTCGCCAGGACTTCCTTCGCGCGCTGCAGAACTTTCAATGCCATGGCTGCGTCTCCTTTTTGGGGGACGAGTTCGCCAGGGTCGTAGAGCGACAATTCCTTGAGAAAGAAAAAGTCCGCGGCGGTGAGTGCGTCGCGCAACAGTTTAATGCGCTCGCGGATGAGCGGCGTGATGCGCAGCATTTTTTCGGCGGTAACGCTGAAGCCTGCGCCCTGCACGATGGTCATCAGGCGCTGGCTCAGGTCTTCCACGCTTAGCCCGCGAATGTGCTCCGCATTGAGCCAGAGCGCCTTAGGATCGAACATCTCTTCAGGGGAAGGAAGACCAGGGTTCCCGGCTGCGCTTGGAACATCACTTTTTGGCGCCGCTACCGTCGAAGCCTCCGCAGATTCTTTGAAATTCACCACGGCATTGGAGCGGTTGATTCCTTCCAGGGAAAAGGCGTCGACGAGTTCCTGCCGGCTCATCAGCTCACGGTCGTTTTTAGGCGACCAGCCCAGCAGGCAAAGAAAATTGATGAAGGCCTCGGGGAGAAATCCAGCATCGCGATAAGTTGTCACGCTTACCACCGGACCGTGACGGCGCTTGGAAAGCTTGGTTCCATCGGGCGCGACCAGCAGCGGCAGATGCGCGAATTGCGGGGGCGCAAAGCCGGCAGCTTCAAATATCAGGACATGCTTGTAGGTGTTCGAAAGATGGTCCTGCCCACGAATGATATGACTGATGCGCAGATCGGCATCGTCGGCACACGAGGCCAGGTGATAGGTCGGCATGCCGTCGGAACGCAACAGGGCGAAGTCCTCGATATCTGCTCCGGCTTTCACCTGCTCGCCATACACTGCATCCGTAAACCGGACCATCCGGCCGGCATCGCGGGGCACGCGAAAGCGCAGTGCGAACGTTTCTCCCGCTGCTGCTCGCAGGTCGCTCTCCGCCTGCGAGAGTTCGCGCATACCGGGATTGAACAACCACGTTCCCTGTGCGCCGGATCGCTCGCTATCCCCAGTGTGGGCGGGCGTGAAATCGCGATAAGCCATGCCTTTTTGAAAGATGGTCTCAGCCATCTGCCGGTGGAGAGTTCCTCGATCAGACTGCCTGTATTCCTCGTCCCAACTCAGGCCGAGCCATTTCAGCCCTTCGAAAATTGAGTTGACCGATGCATCTGTGTTGCGTTCGACGTCGGTATCGTCGAGCCGCAAGATCATCGTCCCATGGTTCCGGCGGGCGTACAGCCAGTTAAAGATGAAGGTGCGGGCGCTTCCTACGTGGAGAAATCCTGTAGGCGAAGGCGCGAAACGAACTCGAGGTTTGCCATGCGAAGGTGGATTGAGAGGTTCAGACATAGAGTTTGCAACTGAGGTCAACTGGAGTGCGATGAAAAGGTCATCGCGGCCGGCTCTAGCGATTCATTGGTCGTTCATTCATTGGTCGTTGAATAAAATCGTCATTCGAGCCGCCATAACGATTCTGCACGCAACCCTTTGAAACATAAAGGATATCGAACTCGGACAGTGTACTTAAACACTATTGTGTTACGCAGGCAGGATGTGAAAACATTAAGGAACTGTTTCTCCCCGAAACTGAGCCAGCACGTTTGGCCAGAGGCGTCCTAACCGGCCATATGAACAGTAGCATAGTCAATATCACGACCGTTTTGATTCCCGGTGTTGTCTCGTTTCTTTTATTTCTCGTCTTCACCTACCTGCACGAACAGAGCAGCCAGCCCTACTTTCGCGCGTGGCAATTGGCTTGGGCTGCCTACTCGCTGCATTTTGTGCTCGACACATTTCCGGCGTCGCCGATCGCTTTTTTTGTAAGCGAGCTTTTCCTGGTTGCGATGGCGCTTTGCATTTTCGTTTCAACGCGGTTGATGCGGGGCCCGTATCGTTTTCTATGGTATGACGCCAGCGTGGGAACGGCAGGCATTGCTCTCTCATTGCTCACCTTGCGCGGGCACATCGTAAACGGTGTTTTTAATCCTGACGTGCAGCCGGCGATTCGCCTGGGCCTCGGCCTGGCGGTGATCCTGCTGTATTCCTCCGCAGTTTTTTACGTAAACAGCCACAAGCGAGGGTCGCTGGCTTTCCAGGTGCTCGCCATTTCGCTGGCGCTGTGGGCGGCGCTGATGGCCGTAGGGCAATTACAAACTCCGTTGGGAGAAAAGTTCGGCAATGCTCTCCGGCTGTTTGGCCCGGTGCCGCAGATGTTGCTGGGCATCGCGATGGTGATGGTGCTGTTTGAAAACCAACGCAATGCCGTGCAGGAAAATACCCTGGCTTTGTCGACCCTGGGGGTTGACCCGCGCCGCCTGCTTTTTGCCGACGACCTGGTGCCCAGCATGCAGGCTGCGCTGGAACGCCTGCGCACTGCACTTCCACTCAGACGCGCCGCCATTGTCATTACGGAGCGATGGCGGGGTTTGTTGCCCTCAGTGCAGCAAGGGTTCTCGCCCGGATTTATTGAGGCGATGGAAAAGAGCGGCGCCGGCGATTACATCTGCGAACTGGCCTACCGGCAGAGCGGAATTTTTACGGTGCAGAACATGGCTGAAATGAGCGAGCCTCTGCCGGTAGCTCAATTAGGAACGTTCACGGAGTTCAAGAGGATTCTCACCGAGGCTGACGTCCATAATCTGACCGCGGTCAACTTGCAGACCCGCGAACACAATTTCGGTGTGATCCTTTTTCCCCATGCCGAACGTCGTGCGTTTGGGTCGTCCGGTCCGCGTCTGATGGTGGGTCTGGCGCTGCAACTGGGACTCACGCTCGAAAACTACGTCGTGAGCCACGATGCGCATCGCCGAACGAAAGAGTACGAACTGCTGACCGAGATCGGCAAAGCGATCAGCTCCCGGCTCGACCAGGACGAGATCCTTCGGACGATTCAGATCGAACTGGGGCAGATTTTCGATACCAGCCACTTTTATATTTCGTTTATGGAAGGGGACCAGATTCGTTTCGAGCTTGAAGTGCGGGACAATCGCGTGCTCCCGAAGCGCACTCGCGAAGTGCGGAACGCCTTCACCGAGTACGTCATCCGAAGCGGCCAACCTTTGCTCATCCGCTCCGATCTGGAAACGACGCGGAAGAACCTTGGCATCACGCATGTTCCGCGGCGTCCGGCCAAGTGCCTGATTGCGGCGCCAATTTTCCTGGGCAACAAGGCTTCTGGAATTATGGTGGCGATGCATCCCGACCGGGAATTCGTGTTCGAGCAGCGCGACCTTGATGTACTGGTAACCGCGGCCGGGCAGGTGTCGGTGGCGGTGGAGAATGCCCGGCTGTTTGCCGAAGAGCAGCGCCGTTCCCGACAACTAGCATTCCTCAACAACGTTTCCCGCACCGCCATTTCCAGCGACGATCCGGTTCACATGCTGGGGCAGATCGTCAGCGAGATCCAGAAGAATTTCAGTTTCGATCACATTGGAATCGGATTACTGGACTACGGAACCAAAGAGATCGAGATCAAGGCCGAAGCCGGCGCAACAGCTCACGCCATGGGACGCCGCATCGCGCTGGGAATCGGGATTCTTGGCCGCGTGGCCCGCACAGGCGAACGAGCGCTGGTGCAGAATGCGCTGCCGGGAAATCTCAGCGGAATTCTGCCGGATTCCCGAGCGGTGCTTTGCATTCCCATCACCTACGGCGAATCGCTGCTGGGTGTGCTCAATATTGAGAGCCGTAACGAGAATGCGTTCTCGCCACAGGACGTTCTCATTCTCAACACGCTGGCCGACTTGCTGGCCACGGCGCTGCATAATGCATTCGTTTTCCAAAAGCTGCAGCAACAATCCATTACCGATGGCCTTACTGGCATCAAGACTCGGCGATTTTTCTGGGAGGCGTTGTCAGCGGAATGGAAGCGCGCTTCGCGTTCCGGCCGCCCGTTCTCGGTAGTGCTCATCGATCTCGACAAATTCAAAGAGGTCAATGACAGCATGGGGCATTTCGAGGGCGACTTGGTGCTGGCGCGGGTAGGCCGCTTGCTCGAACAGAAGTCCCGGCAATCGAACGTAGTCGCCCGTTATGGCGGAGATGAATTCATCGTCCTGATGCCGGAGACCGGGTCCGAGCAAGCACAGGTGCTGGCCGAGCGCTTGCGCCAGTGGCTGGCTACCGATCCCATGCTGAGCGAACACCACATTACCGGCAGCTTCGGCGTCGCGAGCTTCCCCATGCACGGGTTCTCGATTGAAGACATCATACGCGTCGCCGACGCCGGCATGTACGTTTCCAAGCGCTCCGGGGGAAACTCTGTGTCAACCGCGCAGGAGTTCGTCGAAGGCCAGGATTTCGCCCGGCAGCGCCAGCAAATCTCCGCATACATCGAGGGTTTCCTGCAACGCGAGCATACCGGACCCGAGCATCTGGAAGAGCTGACTTCGACTTTGTCCAAGCTTTGTACCAGTGAGGATGGCTGCAACGTGCCCCTGCTCAAGGAGGCAATTGAGTCGTTGACGCGGGCAGCTGAGTCGCGCGAATTGCAGTCCGCGGGGCATGGCGATCTGGTCGCGCGCTATTCCGAGGTGATTGCGCGAGCCCTGGGCTTATCGTCTGAAGAAACAGCCGACCTGGTTTATGCGGCGAGGGTTCACGATGTCGGCAAGATCTTTATTCCCGAGCGCATTCTGAACAAACCAGGCCCGCTTGGCGAAGAGGAATTTCAGCTGATCAAGATGCATGCGCACGTCGGGGCGGAAATTGTCGGTACGATCCCGCATTGCGACATGATGCGCGAGGCGATCGAACATCATCATCAGCGGTTCGACGGTTCGGGCTATCCCGATGGCTTGCGCGGTGAGGAAATTCCTTTGTGGGCGCGCATCATCGGCCTGACCGATGCTTACGCCAACATGGTCACTGAACAGTCGTTCTCGGCCGCAAGGACGCCGGAGCAGGCGCTTGAGGAACTTTCGAAGATGAGCGGAACCGGCTTCGATGGCATGCTGGTTCGATTGCTTCTCCGCGGGCTGAAGTCCGACCGCATGTCTTCCGGCTCGGGACACTGATTTGCACAGCTGATTCTGCACACCTGATTCTCCCGACTTGCAACCGCAGAGCGGAAGCCTGAAACTATTCTGCCATGTCCATTCCTCTTTCTCTTTCCGGCAAAGTCGCTCTTATTTCCGGCGGGTCGCGCGGCATCGGGGCGGCTACGGTGCGAATGTTCGCGGCTGCCGGCGCGAAGGTAGCCTTCAGTTTTCGAAGCGCACGCCCTCAGGCGGAGGCCCTCGCGAAAGAGTGTGGCGGCGCGGACGCCTGTCATCCAATCGCCGCAGAGTTGAATGATCCGGAAGCGGCTCGTGCGCTGGTTTCGGAGGCCGTAAGACAT
>QIAK01000215.1 GCA_003225515.1 Acidobacteriota bacterium
CTTCGTATCCAGGTAGGCTCGCGGCTTTTTCGCGTCGGAGCAACCGAGGATCACATCGTTGCCAGGGTCCTTTGCGACATGAAGGACAGCGACCTATTGCCGGCGGAGGCAGAAGATCCTGTCATAGTAAAAAAGATCGCTGCTTTTAAAATAGAGGCGTCGGCTGATAGCTGCCAGAGCCTGCTGAGGTGGTCAGAGCGCCACACGCATAACGAGACGGATGAACATCTCGAGGAAGCGTCGCGAAATCTGTTCGGGTTGATAGAAAACACACTTCTGCTCAAGGGTGAGGACGCTACCCTGCGCCTTCGCCAGTTGCATGATCAAATCATGGTGCTGCGGGGCGCAGCTTTTAACGGCTTCATTGGATTTTCGCTGTGCCTGTTTGCCTGGGTCGGGGCGCGCAGGAACGAGAAACAGCCTTCCTGGCTGCGGCTCGCGCTTGCATTCATTCCGGTTGTTTACTTTGCAGTGGCACTGCGGGCCATATGCAACCATTACCACGAACTCTCGCCCTCAGATCCGCCGTACATGGAATTCACATTCTTTTTGTTAGTTCTGGCCGCAGTGTGGCTTATATGGTTACCTCGCAAAAAGGTGCAGCCCCCGAAAGGGAATGAGACCAACACACCCGAAACGGCCGCCAAACAAGAGAAGAAAAAGAAAAAAGCCTACTGGCAAGTCGAACACTGCCCTCGATTGATCGTAGTCTCGGCGTTTCTAACGATCGCCACATTTTTCGGATGGTGGTCGACCGAACTGGCCTACGCGCAGCGGGTGGTGTACACCTACGAGTCACAATCCAAGGCAGCGGTTTCACCGCAAAAGTAATCTTCCGCAAGACACAATTTCTAAACCTCAATACCAATCTGACAGACTCTGCCAACCAGGTAGTCGGCGGCAGTCTGGCCATGTTGCATGGTCAGAACTTCTATGGGGGAGGACTGGTTGTGAGGGCGCAGAATTACGCTATTTCCGGCAACTTCGACATAGCGGACCGTGCAAGTATCGTTTTTCAGAACAGCGTACAAATTGAACTCGCCTTTGCGATATGGCTTAAGTGCGTTGTAATGTCGGTCGATTAACAGCGTTGCCCCGGACATGAGCCGTGGAGACATACTCATGGCGTCCCTGGCATCGATTTTGATCAGGACGAAGCGTTGCCATTCCGAACGGTCGCCCTCGCTTTCGGCTTTCAGGCTTTGCAGGAAAGTCTTTTTGAACTTGAGGATTTGTTTGATGTGCATGCTGGTAATGCGCGGCTGGGTGGCGGCAATGGAGGCATCGGTGAGGACAACGTTCTCAAATTCGTCGGCGCTGGGTGGAAGGATTGATGCGCGCTGGTTAACTTCGGAAGGATCGAGCAGGTCGAGCACCGAAAGGTGCTGGACCGAAAGGACTTTGTCCATGCCTTCGAGGCTGAGGCCGCGTTTCCGGTTCAGGAAATTGGAGATGTGGGCCTGCTTGAATTTAGTCTGCTGGGCGAGCCGAAGTCCGGTGAGTTCACCTGCTTCGATACGCTCCCGAAGGAGTTTGCGAAGATTATCTTGCAGGATTTTGAATTTCATTGGCGGGAGTATAGCACCGCAATATGGGCTTCCGCTAAGAGCGCGAGATTTCCACAGGCGTTGTAAGTCCATCCAACCTTGACTGCGAAAATTCATCGGTTATACGATCGCAAAATCCTAGAGGCCACTATGCTCTGCGGTAGAAAGCCATGACGATTCACCCAAATAACTCGAACGAGGAAAAAAACTTCAGCGAGTTTCGCAGGAAGGTAAAGTCGGCCGAAGTATTGTCGGCATCGATGGAACACCTGCTGCTGTCGCTGGGTTTCACGGGAAAAGTGAGCGTTGTGATGCAAAACGGCCGCGTACTTAAGTCGGGCTACGAGGAAGGATACTTCCATCAACGGCATGAACGCCGGGCCGACGACGAGAGAACGCGCAAACTTTAGGAGCGGGCGGGAAGTGTCGAACAGAACTCGGGTGGCGATCGGAACGGAAAATAAAGCTCCACAAAACTAAATAGCCCAAGCAGGTCGTCGTAAAAACAACGAGCCCTGTGTTCAGTTTCCGCAAACGCGCGGGAATTGACGCGGGGCTTTTTTGTTCGCTTGCGGCCTGCACAGATGCTTTTGAGAAACCTGGAGGAGTAATGAAAAGGCGTGAGGGTAAAGAAAAAAACGATGTGCGAGTGGAATTGAAATATTGCGAGCACTGCGGAAGCCTGTGGGTGCGCGAGAGTGGAGCGGGAACGGTTTACTGCGAGAAGTGCCAACCCAAGGTGGCGGATCTACCCGCTCCCAGGAAGAGGCCGAGCCGGGCGGTGCTGCCGGTGCGTCCACACACGGCGGTGGAAGATTACGCGGTGGAGATTGACATCGACGAGCCGGGAGATTTCGAAGCCGTGGGAGGTGTGGCATGAGCGAAGTAATTCAGATCATGGCAGTTGCGGAGGGGCCGGAGATTGTCGGGGATGGATTTCCACGGGAGCCGGGCGAAAAGGACTCGGGTGAGGCGCCTGAAGTTCGGGTGGGGGAGTTTCCGGCCCATCAGTTTCCAGCACATCATCCGGCACAGCAGCTTTCGGCAGAGGAAACGGAGCAGTCAGCGGAATCGATGCCAGAACAATCGCTGCAGCAGCGACGAGTGTGGGAGGAGGATCGAGAGCGGGACCGGCGCACCTACCGGGGACGGACGGTGGCAATGTTGCGGCGCTACATGCGTTACTCCATCGAGACGGGCAGGATGCCGTCATTGCTCGGGCGCGAATTCTTTCGGGCGAAGGTGACTTCGTATACCGTG
>QIAK01000216.1 GCA_003225515.1 Acidobacteriota bacterium
GATGGCTTTCGACTGACAGCTTTCGTAATGACAATCTTTCCCGGTGCGCCAGCAGCAACCCAACAGGCACAACAGCTGCGAAGGTGACCAGCCACAGCAAGATGCCGCAACTGGCAGCCATTTCGGGCGGAACATCGAAAACACTGGAAAGCGTGGCAATGGTCGCCATCTGCGAGCCACCTCCAACGGCAGGTAATTGCAGCATCGAACCTACCATGCTCGAACCCATCAGTATTAACAACTGCGAAACCGGAATTGCCAGCGCATCTACGCCATAGGAGTGCGTTACTTCCTGGTACGCGAGCGCAATTACGTACCACATTCCCACAGACACGAGCGTGAGCCACAGGAGAGACAGCGGCCCGTGAATCGTGTTCAGGCCCGTGCCGAACTCCCGCACCTTCTCTGCCATCTTGTGTCCAAAATTTGAAGACAAATGAGAGAAGCGCTGCTCTACCCATTGTGCTGCCGCTTCGCCATTGCGTCCGATGATTATCGCTACTACGGTAGTTCCCACCACTAGAGCGATCAATGCAAATCCAGCTTCTTGAAAACGGCGGTAGTACTCCGGATGAGGGATAGATGGCAGCGCCGTGGGTAGAAAGATCGCGGCCACGGTCAATACCGCGAATGCTCCGACGTCGAAGATCCGTTCCACTGCCCACACTGCTAATTGTGATGAGAAGGGAAGGTCCGTTCGACGGGCGATCAGATAAGGGCGGATGAACTCTCCGGCTCGACCCAGCAGCGCAATTCCTGTGAACCCAACCAGCGTCGGCGATATCAGCTCCCTGGCGGTCGTCTTCGGTCGAACTGGTTTCAGAAAAATCTTCCAGCGCAGGGCCCGCATCAGGTAGCCCAGATAGATGAGTGCGATCCCGTGCAGCACGTGTATTTTCTTGATCCGGTGAGTCTGACTCCAGAAGGTGCCCCAATCGAAGGTGCGCCAATGGCGGTATTGCAGGTAAACCAGAACGGCCAGTATGAGGAACACCACTACGCTGGCCAGAATGCGCTTTTTGTCCATGAAGGGGGAGAACTCGCAATCCTCCGAAAGCAAGGGAAGACGGCTGCTCCAAGGTAAATGAGTGGGCTTAAGGGGTCAAACAATTATGAGTTACGGGGAGATTCAGGAATGCTGTGCCGGCTACTCTGTGCCCTGCGCGACGGCTACCTTGGCTTGAGCTGCCGTGCTGGAGACTTGAGGCTTGGCGGCTGTTGCATGTGGCTTTGCAGTCGATGTCTTGGCGGACGCGATTTTCTGTGCTGAAGCTGCCGCAGCTTTTACTTGCGCCGCCTTCTTCTTGTTGAAGTCCCTGACGATACGCGCCACATAAGCGCGCGTCTCATAATATGGAGGAACTCCGCCAAATTGTTCGACTCGTTGCGGTCCGGCATTGTAGGCGGCCAGCGCTTTCACCAGATCAAAGTTGTATCGCTCCAGCAACTCGCGCAGGTATTTCGTGCCCCCCTCAACGTTGGCCTCAGGATCGAATGCATTGGGCACGCCTAACTGCGTTGCTGTTCCGGGCATTAACTGCATCAAGCCCTGTGCTCCCTTGGGAGACACGGCGCGCACGTTGAACCCGCTCTCCGCCTTAATCACGCTGTTCACCAGGTCTGGATCGAGGCGATAATGCCCGCTTGCCGAATTGACCACATCATCGAGATTCAGCGGCACAGGCAGTTTCTGCGAGGCCCTGACAAAGGGCGAGGCCGTTGGAGTGGAACTCTTTGCGGAGACCGGAAGCCGCGAACCGAGAACGGGTAATTCTGGAGCTGCCTCGAAATGCTCAATTTCAATTGTGGGGATATCCACAAAACTCGAACCGTCGACACTTACGTAGAGGCGAGTAACCGTCCCAACAATTTCGCGGCGCTCATGCCGGATGGAAAAACCATTCCGCAGCACGGCAACCTCGCCGGCAAAGCAGGGAAGCGCCAGCATCGCGAAGATCGCAATGACACTGACAATGCCTTTAAAACGTAAATGTCGGAAGCCGTAACTCATCCGCACTCTCAACGACACAGAACCTAAGACCTGACACCTACGACGTCTGTCGCCACACCCAATGCCAGATCCACAGCTGCCGCGATGCCGCAAGCATCATTTCGACGGGTGACAGTCCACCCGCGATTGCGCAGCTCCTCGCAGGCATTCCCCATAATAACCGGATGCCCGGCAAACTCAAGCATTTCAACGTCGTTATGGTTATCACCGATGGCCATGACCTGTTCGCGGTTAAATCCACGATAGGTCGCCCAACGTTCCAATGCGTGTCCTTTGGAGCAGCCCGAGTTGAGCACGTCAATCATCGACAAATCGCGAGCGGGATACTCCGTGCGCAATACCGTGACGCTGCGATCCATGCCGGAGCGATCGAGCGCCTGCAGCGCCTGAGCCATGCGCGCCATCGTCCCGCAAAACATAGCTTGCACGGGATCGCTGACCAGCGCGTCTTCGATCGGCACCACG
>QIAK01000415.1:0-10248 GCA_003225515.1 Acidobacteriota bacterium
TTCCCCGGACTGCAGCCCAGGCGGGGTGGCTCGATGCGCTGCTCGACCATGAGCTCTTTTACAACTCGCGTCCCACCCGGGCATGGCCAATTGTGATACGCCTGGACGTGGACTATAATCAGCTGTTGCTCCGGATCACTGGACGCCGTTGTTGTCCCACCTGTGGACGAATCTATAACGTCGATTTCCTGCCGCCACGTGTGGATGAAGTTTGTGATGAAGCGCACGGGACGAAGCTGGTGACCCGTAATGACGACCGGTTGGAAGTGCTTCAGCCACGACTCACCGCATATCAGGAGCAGACTCGTCCCGTAGCGGATTACTACCAGCGTACGGGCCGGCTGATCTCTGTGAATGGGGATCTGCCGATGGACGATGTTACGGACCAGATTTACAGGATATTGGAAGATCATCACGCGTAAGAAGAATGGCGATTGTGTGTAAATCATCGGCGGAGATTGAGAAGATGCGGGCCAGCGGCCGCATCGTACGCCAGGTTCTCGACTATGTCAGAACGCTGGTGGCGCCCGGTGTGTCGACCATGGATCTGGAGCGCGCTGCCGAGAAGAAGATTAAGGAACTTGGGGCCAAGCCGGCGTTTAAGGGGTACTACGATTATCCCTGCGTATTGTGCACATCGGTGAATGAAGAAATTGTGCATGGGATTCCGTCGGAGAAGCGGATGTTGCAGGACGGCGATATCGTTTCAATCGACTGCGGCGTCGTTCTCGACGGCTACTATGGCGATGCGGCGATCACGGTGCCGGTAGGGAGCGCCGTGAAGCCCGAGTTGCAGAAGTTGCTCGACGTCACGGAAGCATCGCTCTATCGCGGAATTGAGCAGGCGCGAATCGGCAACTCGGTTGGCGACGTGGGAGCCGCGGTGCAGGAGCATGTGGAAGCCGCGGGATTCAGCGTGGTGCGCGAGTTTGTTGGACACGGCATCGGCACTAAGTTGCACGAAGAGCCGCAGGTTCCCAATTACGGAGCGCGGGGACACGGAGCGCGGTTGCGTGAGGGCATGGTGATCGCGATCGAGCCGATGGTGAATTACGGCAAGCCCGAAACCAGAGTGCTGGGCGATAAGTGGACGGCAGTAACCGCAGACGGCAGCTTCAGCGCGCATTTTGAGCATTGCGTCGCGGTAACGAAAGATGGTCCGGTAATTTTGACGCAGTAAAGTCGCTCTTGGCCAAAAAGCCAGGAGCCGCTAGGAGCGAATGAGCAAAGAAGACGCGATTGAAGTTATGGCAGTGGTTCTGGAACCCTTGCCCAATGCTATGTTCCGGGTGGAATTAGAAAACAAACACCAGGTGCTGGCGCACGTTTCCGGCAAGATGCGCAAGAATTTCATCCGCATTCTGCCCGGAGACAAGGTCGCGGTGGAGCTTTCGCCCTACGACCTGAATCGCGGACGAATTGTTTATCGTTACAAATAGATTTGCTGAAGGCTGATAGCTGACAGCTGAAGGCTGGGTTATGAAAGTACGAGCATCGGTAAAGAAAATTTGCGACAAGTGCAAGGTCATCCACCGCAAGGGAGTAGTGCGGGTGATTTGCGTCAACTCGAAACACAAACAACGGCAAGGCTAAACCGCCCTTGGCCATTGGCTCTTGGCTTTTAGCTAGGACCCAACAGCCAAAAGCCAAGAGCCAGGAGAGGTTAGAGAAATATGGCACGTATTGCAGGCGTCGATCTTCCGCGCCAGAAGCACATCAACATCGCGCTGACCTATATCTACGGAATAGGACATCCGCGCGCCAGCCGTATCCTCGATGAGGCCAAGGTCGAGCCCATGAAGAAGGTGCAGGACCTCAGCGAGGAAGAGGTCAACCGTATCCGTACGGTCATTGAGCAGGAAGGCTTGGTGGAAGGCGATCTGCGCAAGGAAGTTTCGATGAACATCAAGCGTCTCATCGAAATCGGTTCCTATCGCGGGTTCCGGCACCGGCGCAACCTGCCGGTCCGTGGGCAGCGCACGCACACGAATGCCCGTACCCGTAAGGGTCCGCGCAAAGGAACGGTCGCGCAGAAGAAGAAGGCGACGTCGAAAACTTAGGAAACGTCGTTGGTCTTTGGTCGTCGGTCGTCGGCCAAAACCATGGAGTAGGCGGCGGGAACGGCCAATCGATTTTTAGCGTCGTTCGGTAGAGATTGGAGTTGGGGGTTGCCAACGACCAACGACCGACGACTGAGGACGGTCTTAATGGCTAAACCAGCAGCAGCGGGTGGCGCAGCAGCCACACCGGATAAAAAAGGCAAGAAGAAAACCTTCAAAAAGAAGGAGCGCAAGCATGTTCCCCATGGACTGTGCTATGTACAGGCATCCTTCAATAACACGATCGTGACCATCTCCGACATGAATGGCAACGTTCTGTCTTGGAAGAGTTCGGGATCGCTCGGCTTCCGTGGATCGCGCAAAGGCACGCCGTTTGCGGCGCAGCAGGCTGCGTCGAACGCCGCTAACATGGCGCGGGATCACGGTGTGCGCAGTGTCGATGTGCGCGTCAGTGGCCCGGGATCGGGCCGCGAGTCGGCGGTTCGCGCGCTGGCGGCTTCGGGAATCGAAGTGCGTTCCATTCGCGACGTGACTCCGATTCCGCACAACGGATGCCGTCCGCCAAAAAGACGTAGAGTGTAAGAATCGTCGTTGGCCGCTCGTCGTTGGTCGTTGGCAAAATCGAAACGGCGAATGACCAATGGCGAACGACCAACGACAGTTTTACCGTCCGGGAGGAAGGGTGAAGCCAAACCCGTAAACCGGTCATCTAAAGGAGAAGAAACTTGGCACGTTATACCGATGCAGTCTGCCGTCTATGCCGCCGCGAGGGCATGAAGCTGTTCCTCAAAGGCGCAAAGTGCTTCAGCGATAAGTGTCCCATCGAGAAGCGTAACTTCGCCCCCGGACAACATGGCAAGGACCGCAAGGCCAAGATCGTTGGCTACGGCCTGCAGTTGCGCGAAAAACAGAAGGCTAAGCGCATTTACTTCACGCAGGAAGGCCAGTTCCGCAACTACTTCGAGAAGGCGGCGGCTTCGCAGGGCGTTACCGGCGAGAAGCTGCTGCAGCAACTCGAACGCCGTCTCGACAACGTTGTCTATCGCCTGGGATTTGCCCAGTCGCGGCGCCAGGCGCGCCAATTGGTGCGTCACGGGCACGTTGCGGTGGATAATCGCAAAGTCAATATTCCTTCGTATGAAGTGAGCGCCGGAGAAGAGATCGCGATCCGCGAGGGCAGCAAGAAGCTGACCGTGCTCGAACTGGCAAAGGAATTTGCCAGCCATGGCACGACCGTCAGTTGGCTCGAAGTGGACCGCGACAACTACAAGGCAAAAGTACTGAGCCTGCCGAAGCGCGAAGACATTCAGCTGCCGGTGAATGAGCAATTGATTGTTGAGTTGTACAGCAAGTAGTCGTCGGTCGTCAGTCGTCGGCACGAACTAATCTGCCGACGGCCGAAAGCCAATGACGGTTTTCTGGTCCATTTTTCGAGCCATTACAGCCTCTGCTGGCGGCTGACCTGAGTCCGGACCGATTCAGGGAGCCAGCACCGAGCCAAACGGCCGAAGGAGAAACACATGCTTTGGAAGGGGTTTCAAAAACCGAAACGTCTCGCCACTGACACCTCCAGCCTTACCGACAAGTATGGAATGTTCTGGGCCCAGCCTTTTGAGCGCGGCTTCGGCACTACCGTGGGCAATGCCCTGCGGCGGGTTCTGCTGAGCTCGATTGAAGGCGCGGCTGTCACTGCGGTGAAAATGGAAGGCGTGCTGCACGAATTTCAGTCGATTCCTGGCGTGGTCGAGGACGCGACCGACATCATCCTCAACCTGAAGCAGATTCCGTTCAAGCTTGCGGGCGATGCGCCAAAGGCAATCTATCTGCGCGCCGATCAGCCCGGAGTCGTCACCAGCGGCATGATTGAGGCCGACGGCGACGTCGAGGTGCTGGACAAAGACGTCTACATCGCGACCGTCAGCGAGGGTGGCAAGCTCGACATGGAGATGCGCCTGAAGCGCGGCCGCGGCTACACTTCCGCCGATAAGAACTTCGACGAGGATCTGGGAATCGGCTTCATCCCGATCGACTCGGTTCACTCGCCCGTACGCAAGTGCAACTACACGGTCGAAGCAGCCCGTCTCGGTCAGATCACCGACTACGACAAGCTCACGCTCGAAGTGTGGACCAACGGCTCCATTACGCCTGCCGACTCGCTTGGCCTGGCCGCGAAGCTGCTGAAGGACCACATGAACATCTTCATCAACTTCGAGGAAGAAATCGAAACCGGCACGTCTTCATCGGACGACCGCAAGCCCGAGATCCACAATGAAAATCTGAACCGTTCCGTGGAAGAGCTGGAGCTTTCGGTGCGCAGTTACAATTGCCTGAAGAATGCGAACATCCAGACCATCGGAGAACTCGTGCAGAAGACGGAATCCGAAATGTTGAAGACCAAGAATTTCGGCCGCAAGTCGCTGAACGAGATCAAGGAGATCCTCTCCTCGATGGGGCTGAGCCTGGGCATGAAGATCGACGAGCATGGAAATGCAGTGCCCGGACCGACGTCAAATCAGGTCCTTCCGGCATCCGCTTACGGTCCGGACGACCAGCTGTAGAAAATCAGAGGCTAGAGGCCTGGGATAGGGATCAAAAAGAGAATTGCTGATCCCTTGTCCCTAAGCCCTGACCCCTAACTGAGGGTTTCCCAATGCGTCACAAAAAAGCTGGATTCAAACTCGGACGGAACACATCGCACCGGCGCTCGCTGCTGCGCAACCTGGTCACATCGGTGATCGTGGAAGAGCGCATCGAGACCACCGTCCCCAAAGCCAAGGCCGCCCGTCCTCTGGTCGAGAAGATGATCACGCTGGGCAAGCGCGGCGATGTTGCCGCCCGCCGTTTGGCTGCGGCATACCTGATGACGGATGAGTCTGTCGTGAAGTTATTCGACACCGTCGGACCGCGCTTTGGCGACCGCAACGGCGGATACACCCGCATTATCCGCACTCACTGGAATAAGGGTGACGGCGCTGACAAGGCTTTCCTCGAGCTGCTCGGCAGCGAGAAGGTTCTGGACGAGAAGCGCGAGAAGCGCGCCGAAACCCGCGCCAAGAAAGCCGCCGAAACCAAGAAAGCCATGGAAGAAGCGGAAGCGCAGGCTCAAGTTGAAAGCGAATCCGCAGCAACCGAGGGCAAAGGGGAAGATAAAAAAGAGTAGTTTCGTCCAAACGTTTTACCGAGGCACGGCATTTCGCCGTGCCTTTTCATTTGCTTCCCCACTGGTACATGTCCCGCTGCGTCTCCCACTCGTAACCTTTCCTCGCCTTCTGTCATTCCTTAAACTTCTTTTAATGGCATTCACCCGCACACAGATCGGCATTGCTGCCTCCGCCGGAGTTCTTCTGGTGGGCGTGTTTGTCGGATACCTGTGGTGGTTGAGCAATCAGGGGCCGGTGCTGGCGCGTTCGGATGATCACGATCCCTTGACGGGGTTGCCGGTGACGATCAAGATGAATCCGTTGCGCGACCGCTCGACGGAAAAGGCAGCGAATAAATTTCTGCGCGAGATACGTGATGGCCATTGCGACGACGTGCTTTCAAAATGGGAGCATGATTACCACAAGAAGTACGCGCATTACATCTGCAACTCCGAGGCGCAGCATCCGTTACTTTCATGGGAGTTGGTCGACTGGGAAGATGCGCCGCCGCTGATCATCCTTCACTATCGCGGCAAGCGGCCAAGCAACGCAGGGCCCAATCAGCCGGGGATTGATCAGGATCTCTTCACTCTTACCATCGTAAACAAAGGTGGTGAGTGGACGGTGACTAAGTACGACGCAATGTATTGAAGGCAGTTCTCATTCTGCTACTCCATCTCTCTGTAGAAAACGTACTTCCGCATGCTGCTTGGTCCGTGCCTCACCGCATCCGTGGTAAAACCTTTGTATGCCTGACCCACCTCCCGCGTCCCAACCCTCCGCTGCGCGCAATATCTACGCCTTCGGTCTCACGTCTTTTCTGAACGACACAGCTTCTGAAATGGCGTACTGGGTGCTGCCGGCGTTTCTGGTTTCGCTCGGTGCGGGGCCGGCGCAGTTGGGATTGATTGAAGGCATCGCCGAGAGCGTCGCGTCATTCGCCAAACTCTTTTCAGGATATTTAACCGACCGAGTCGAACGCCGCAAGCCGATTGTAGTCGCCGGATATTTTGTTGCGAATGCTGTGAAGCCGCTGCTCGCCATAGGGGGCGCGTGGTGGCACATCCTGCTGATTCGATTCTCCGACCGGCTGGCCAAGGGAGTGCGCGGAGCACCTCGCGATGTGATGGTCGCTGAGTCGGTACCGAAGGAACGACTGGGATCCGCCTATGGACTTATCCAGTCAATGGATTCAGCGGGAGCGATTGCCGGACCCTTGGCTGCGCTTTTGCTCCTCGCCCATTACGGAATCCGAGGAGTCTTCTGGGCAGCTGGAATTCCTGGGGCGCTGTGCGTACTGGTCGCACTGTTTGGAATCCGTGAAACCAGGCACCGCTCAACGGACATTCCTGCTGCAAAGCCCACTGCTTCAAAATCCGAAAATGCTCCAGTACTATCCGTCAGCGCATTACCTGCTTCGTTCTTTGGGGTATTGATTGCAGTGAGCTTGTTCTCCCTGGGAAATTCGAGTGACATGTTCCTGGTGATGCGGGCGCAAGATGTCGGCATTCCTGTGAAGCTCGCGCCCCTGCTCGGGCTGGTTTTCAATATCACCTACACCCTGGGATCATGGCCGGCCGGTTGGTTCAGCGACCGCTTCTCACGGCGCCTGATTGCGGCTGCGGGATATCTCATTTTCGCGGCGGTTTACTTCATGTTTGGACGAGCGCCTTCCACATTTGCCATATGGATCACGATGGCAGTTTACGGCCTGTATTACGCGTTAACGCAACCGGTGCTGAAAGCTCTGGTTGTTGAAACGGTGGGCCCGGAGGTGCGAGGGCGCGCACTGGGCGTTTACTTTTTTGTAACCAGCGTCGCCACACTTGCTGCGAGTCTGCTGACCGGAGAACTCTGGAAACGCTACGGCGCAAGCGTCCCCTTCTACTTCTCAGCCGGACTCGCCGCAGTCTCGGCCGTGCTGCTTGTAATCAGGCGGGGCAGCCCTGCACGGCAACGAGAGGCAGCAACCTTGTAGATGCTTTTGCCATCGAAATGTGGCTGCCGAGCCCTGTTCCTCCTAGGTGGAGTGCAGCTGTACCAGGTGAGGAGCATCCCACGTGAAACCTGCGATTGGCCACGGATCGTCAGCGTCTCTCAAAGGAAGAACCGAGCACAAGCAGCGGGCGAAGAGTGACGTCACCTCAAAACTACAGAGATGTGTATTGTTATGCCTTGCGGTGATCGGGGCCGCATTCGTCGTGCCCCTCACCTCTTGCGGTAGCGGCGCCAAGGCCTCGACAACGCCGGTTCCCACCGTAACAATTTCCGCCAATCCAACAACGGTCACGTCCGGTAGTGCCTCCACGCTCACCGTGAGCGCGAGCAATGCGACTACGGTGGTGATTTCTGATAACACCGATAGCAGTACCTTCACCATGGGAGCCTCCGGAGGAACACAATCGGTCACTCCGGCTGCCACAACGACCTATACGGCGACGGCCACCGGCGCGGGAGGCACCGCGACAGCCCAGGTCACAGTCACAGTCGGTGCGAGCACCGGCACGCCGACTGTGACGATCGTGGCCAGTCCAACCGCTATTGCGCAGGGCGCTTCCTCTATCCTGACAGTCACGGCTACGAATGCAACTCAGGTCGTAATCTCCGACAACGTCGATAGCAGCACGTTCACGCTGGCTGGAAGTGGCGGAACGCAGTCGGTTTCTCCGAACGCAACCACGACCTACACGGCGACTGCCACTGGAACTGGCGGAAAGGCTACGGCTCAGGCCACCGTCACCGTGAGCACGGGGTCGGCGACTGCAATCAATCACGTGATCTTCATGATGCAGGAGAACCGCACCTTCGATACTTATTTTGGCATGTTGAATCCATATCGTCAGGCTAACGGTTGGAACGTAGGAGACGACGGCAACACTTATAACGTCGATGGTATCGATGACAAACTGGCGACCACTTCCAATGACGATGATGAGGGAGATTCATTCCCCTTGTTTCACACAATCAGCAGCTGTCTTGACGACATGAGTTCCGACTGGCTGGCGAGTTATGGCGACGTGAGCCGATATGATTTCAGCACCGCACGCAAGATGTTGATGGACGGATTCGTCCACACGGCGGAAGGTGAGTCCAAAGGCGGGTTCGGCGATGGAAACTTCACCGATCTCACGGGCCAGCGCGCCATGGCCTATTACCGCGACACGGGCGTTTCCGGGGCGCCGGAATTGAATTACTACTACTACATGGCCTCGCAGTTTGCGCTGTCTGACCGCTGGTTCTCGCCGGTCTCCAGCAAGAGCACGCCCAATAGACTGGCAACTCTGACCGGAGGAACCACGCAAGGGTTGGTGAAAGATCCTTTCACCAACGACCACCTGCCCACACTCAGTACGGAAAGCATTTTCGAGGAACTGGATTCCGCCACTTCGCCCGCATCCTGGAGAATCTATTACTCGCTGACGCAAGGGGGATGCAACGAAGTTGATGGAGATTGCGGCAACAAAACGAACCCGAGCCTATATCCGGCGACCAGCTTTTCGGATTTCAGCTACTCGAAGAAATATCTCTACAACAATAGTTCGCAGGCTGCCTGCAAAGCTCCCACCGTAGAGTCGAGCGCGGTCGGCGATTCATCGAATTCTTTTTGTATCGACATTAAACATCTCGCGCCGGTGAGCCAATTGTTTACCGATATGGCTGCTGGAACGCTCGCCAATTTCTCATACATTGAACCTGCATTCGGCCTTAGCGATGAGCACCCCGGTTCGGGCCAATCGATATTCACCGGACAAGCGGCCGTAGCGAGCATGCTCAACAAACTCATGAGCAGCCCATCGTGGCCCGATTCCGTTTTCTCTCTTAGCTACGACGAAGGCGGCGGCCCTTACGATCACGTTCCGCCGGTGCCAATGCATTCGAACGACAATACGATCACTGGCAATATGGGATTCCTGCCGGGCGGCAGCATTCCTGACATCGGCAGCATTGCCTTCAATCCCGATACTTACGAGCCATGCCTTCCGAACGGGGCCGCGACTGCTCATTGTGACCTTGATTCGGTCGATCCCGGGCCGCGCAGCTAGGATTCCGTCTGCCGAATATGGTGATCTCGCCCTTCACCCGGAAGCACTACGTTTCGCACGTGCCCATGGACCACACCGCCATCATCAAATTCGTCGAGAACCGCTTTATCGGACCGTCGGCGCACTTAACGAACCGAGATGCTGCCCAACCGGACCTGATGGATTTCTTCGACTTCACCAACATCCCCTGGGCCACTCCACCGGCGGCGGAGAATGTTCCCGTGCCTCCGGCGGTGGGATCGACGTGTACCGCAGACAAGATGCAGTAACAGACCGCACTCGGTTTTTCTGTGTTCAGAGCGAAGCCAAGACCGGGTGTTTAGAGCCACTTCACCCAGAAGAAAATTATGATTTGAGCAAGAATCCCGGCGGAAGTGTCGAGAATAACATCGTGCGGAGTACCTGTGCGCGTCGGAATAAAACTTTGATGCCACTCGTCGAGGCTCGCCACCAGAGCAGTTCCCAGCACAGCGATGCTCGCCCAGTGAAATGACCATCTTGAATCTTCCGTGACTTGCAAGGTCTCGCGCCAGGCGCGGAAGAGCAGAATGCTCAGCAACCCGTAGCCAAATACGTGTCCTCCCTTGCGAATGTAAAAGTGCCAGTGCTCGAAACGGGCATGACTGACACCGAACAAGAAATGCAGCAGAGGATAGAGGATGCGGCTGGTGTTGTGGGCGGAAAGATAGGTGGTCGATTCAATGGCGATGACAATCAGCCAAAGAATCAAGGCGATCCACGCTTTTAAAACATGGTGCCGATCGGCGCTCAACTGCGTTCTGCGCCTGCGGATTCGAAATTACCGGCCTCCGCCAAAGGCGCGAAGCCGTCCCCATCCGCCCACATCGGCGCAGCGCATTTATTCAATGGCATAGTTCGGAGCTTCACGAGTGATCATGACATCATGCACGTGGCTTTCACGGAGCCCCGCACCGCTGATGCGAACAAACCGTGTCTTCTGCAGAAGTTCAGGAATTGTGGAACATCCGCAATAACCCATGCCTG
>QIAK01000415.1:10450-13797 GCA_003225515.1 Acidobacteriota bacterium
AGGATCAACTCCCCGGGACTTTCGTCGGTGCCAGCGAAGAGCGAGCCGATCATTACCACGCTTGCGCCCGCGGCCAGCGCTTTCGTTACATCCCCGGAATACTTGATGCCTCCATCAGCGATGATTGGAACGCCCGAATCTTTTGTGGCCCGATAGGCTTCGGCGATGGCGGTGATCTGCGGTACGCCAGCGCCGGTCACCACGCGAGTCGTACAGATCGACCCTGGCCCGATGCCAACCTTGATTCCGTCGGCTCCGGCGCGCGTCAACTCGCAAGCTCCATCAAACGTGGCCACATTGCCAGCCAGAAGTTCCACATGCGGCAATTTCGACTTCACCAGCTTCACGGCATCGAGCACCTTGGTCGAGTGGCCGTGCGCACTGTCGATTGCGAGCACGTCCACCTTGGCTTCCGCGAGTTCCTGGGCGCGCTCCAGAAAATCTCCGGTAGCGCCGATCGCCGCACCTACGCGCAAGCGTCCGTGAGAGTCTTTCGCGGCATTCGGGTATTTCAATTTTTTCTGGATGTCTTTGACCGTGATCAAGCCCTTCAGGTTGTACTTGTCGTCGACGACCAGAAGCTTTTCGACCCGGTGTTCATGCAGAATCTTTTCCGCATCTTCCAGAGTCGTTCCTACGGGAACTGTGATGAGGTTCTTCTTGGTCATCACTTTATCGATGGGAATGTCAAAGCGGCTTTCAAAACGCAGGTCGCGGTTGGTGAGAATTCCCACCAGCTTTCCGCCCTGGGTAATCGGCACGCCTGAAATTTTGTACTTGCGCATGACTTCGAGGGCGTCGCTGACCTTGTCCGTCGGAGACATGGTGACGGGATCGACGATCATGCCGCTTTCCGAACGCTTTACCTTATCCACTTCGTTGGCCTGCTGCTCGATGGTCAAGTTGCGGTGAATGATGCCGAGGCCACCCTGCTGTGCAAGCGCGATCGCCATATGCGATTCTGTGACGGTATCCATGGCAGCGCTAACGACAGGGATGTTCAAGCTGATGTTGCGCGTGAGTTGTGTTTGAGTGCTGGCTTGCGCGGGGATGACGTCGGAACGCGCGGGCAGTAAAAGAACATCATCAAAAGTAAGAGCCTCAGGAACGGGAAAATGAATCATAAGTTTTCTGGATTCTCCGAGACGTGCCGGTAAGCTTCCATTCTAGAGAGGGCGGGGGATTGAGGCAAATGGGAATAGCGACGCTAGTCTTGGCACGGGGTTGCGTGGGTAGTAAGTTCTGTATCGTTGCCGCTTCCATCCGAGCGATTTCAGCCTACGGGTTTAGCACAACTTTCGATTGTGCGCGGAAAAGGCGATATCCAGAATACTTGTGAGTTTCGCGTACGCTCGAGCCACCGATTTCCGATGTGACCGTCACTTCGCGGGGCAATGATAATAGCGAAGACACTTTTTCGATTCGATTAAGGCCAAAATGAATATCAGCTGTTAGCCGCAGCAGAGAGACTTCGGGCACGGGGGCAAGCAGGTCCGTTCGTAAACGCAAAATTCGAAAATCGGAGGGATCGACCCACGCCACACCTTGCAAGAACATGGGAACACGCTTACCCCGATAGTGAACCATTCCAGGCGATATTACCGATTGTGGTTTTTGTGCGAAGGCAAGAACATGAGTGCGTCGGCCATCCATTTTCTCCTCTCCCAGATAGCGAAATGTGGCTTGCGACCGATTGAGAGGATAGAAATGTACCCAGGAGGTGGCGAGTCCCTGGGATGTCGGCGGCCGGCCGGATTGCGGCGGGGTCGGATCATCGCTTGTGCGTTCCAGATCAGCCTCTGTCGACCCATCCTTTTTCATTGTTTCAGCGGTTTCAAACTTGTCGCCGTTTTTCAAATCAACGCGATACTCGGCAAGGCCAACCGCCTTCTCTGCGATTCGAGCCAAAATCAGGTAATCGTAATCGCGTCGAGTATCCGGTGCTCCTTGGTGGGCCTGAATAACGGTCTCGTGCGCAATCAGGTTCGGAGTGTTCCGGGCGATATCGACCGTCCTAGCCCCAATTTTGTCTAGCAGCATGGCTAGTTCCTCCTGGTTCGCAGCCGGTTTGAGGCCCTTGAGTTCGGGGATTGTCGATTGCAATTCTTTCAGTGGACAGGAGGTGAAGTTCGGGAAATTTACCTCCACTATGACAGGTGCGTCTAGAGCCGCCGGACTCTTTGATGGAAGGACGGCAGGAACGTCTGCATTGGATGACGCTACTCCCTTTGTTGACGCGTGATCCTCGGCCTCCGTGTTGTTCCTCTTGGGAGCGGCTATTTCGCCGTATGTGATTGTCCTATTTTTTACTTTGGGTTCGACAAACCGGGCATCATCGATTGGCGTGTTGATTTTCAGCTCGCGTACCTTGGTGACGAGCTTGTAATTCATAGCTTCACGAGTGATGGTGAATGGGAGCTTAATTCCGCCAACGTCCCGATAATCCGAGTAGTTTACGCTCCATGCGTCGCCTTGAGTGCGGAGAAGGAGAAAGGTTACTGTGTCAAAGTAAAAAGTTTCCGGCCGCGATATAGGATCGTCGACCTTCACTGCCCACGCCATACTCCCCGCGACCGCTTTCTTCTTGAGAAGTCGCATCTTTCGTTTCGAATCACTCAGGGTGGACAGCGCTGGTTTGAAACCTGCTTCACGCTCGGAGGTACCACCAGCTTTCGGTTTGACTTCTATGCGGTTCAGAGTCGCATCAATGTACCAAGCTGTTTTCCCGTCACAACCGTAGAATGCAATCACCTTATTGTCGGAAACTTCCGAATTAAATCGCAGATTGGGACTTTTGAAGTAGTACTAGAATGTTCCGTGCTCCCCGTTTTTAACTGCCCCAGATGTCAAATTCCCAAGGTTTCCGTCGAGATCGCCTATTTCCATGAGTGTCGTTACGGACGAGAAATGGCTTGCCCCAACCGCTTCCAGGTACTGGTTGACAACTTGGTCCGCAGTGGTGGGTTCCTGCTGAGCGAATGCCGCCGCATGAATTAGAGGAAACAACAGGGCGAGATGGATCGTCGGTGAGTACCGCTTTCGATGAGCCAAACGCCCTCCGGGATCTTTAGCTCAAGGATTTTACACGTCCGGGCCCGCCTCTCCCGTTTGTCTTTTGTTTCCAGCGGGCGTATATTAAGTAACTGAGAACTGCTGTGTACCGGCTTTTGGCGAAGCACACCAGTGGGCGCAAGCCCACTTTTTAGTTGGGCCCCGTCCGGTGTTGCGGCCATCCGCCAGTAAGTCATTGGATTCATGGCGCTTGACGTCGAACGTGTGCGGGAAATTGCGGAGCGGGTAGCCTCCTCCAGCGGTCTCGAAATAGTAGAGATCGAGATCCTCGGCGG
>QIAK01000217.1:0-2022 GCA_003225515.1 Acidobacteriota bacterium
TTCCCGCTGTCGTTCTTTCAGCCTGGTACTGTGGTCTAGGCCCCTCAGTTCTAACAACGGTGCTCTGTTTCTTAGGCGAGCAGTATTGGTTCATTCCCCCGTATCGTTCGCTAGCGATCGCCGGCGGGGCGGAACTCGCGGGAACGCTGGTCTATTTCCTGGTCTCAGCCCTTGTCGTGGCCCTTGCAGAACTCAATCGCCGCGCCACGGCAACGCTGGCGGTAAGCAAGCAAAACTTGGAACAGGCCAGTGAGGCGTTACGCAAATCACACGAGGAGCTGGAATGGCGTGTCAGGGAACGCACACGCGAGCTTCAGGAGAAGAATACCGAATTGGTGAACCAGACGGAGACCGTGCGCGATCTCTCTGGCCGACTATTGCAGATGCAGGATGAGGAACGCAGGCGCATCGCTCGCGCTCTGCACGACAGCCTGGGACAGTTGAACTTGTTGGGTTGGGGAGCGGCAGTTATCGGGCAAATAGACAGCCTGGTCCGGCCCTACGTGATCAGCGAACGAGCAAAGCTGCACACTTTGCTGGTCTTCTTCGCTTTACTGGGTGGCGTCAAGGCATTCGGTGTCATGGGTCTTTTCATCGGACCCGTGGTTCTCTCGGTTACTCTCGTAGTGCTCGAGATGTTGCGCGAGGCGAACCTGGATCACCCAACGGCCTGATACGCGCGTACAGCCAAGCCCCAGCTCTCGAAGGTAAGGTGGAAGTCCCCGGGGCTGTGCATGAGAACTCTCAAGTGGCCCTGGCGACGCGACTGCGACCGAAGATTTTTTGGGCCTCAAACCATAGCGCGGCATAGCCGCAACCAAAACGCTTCGCTGAGCTTTCAGCTATCAGCGGGCAGGCGTAAGCTTTAATTCTTTATTAGCCGCTGCACAAGCTTCGTCGGTCGTTGTATCCCTGAAATCGTATTCGCCTTGCGGAGCCGGGTGGACGGAGCCTGAAGGCGTTCCCCATCTGCGTATCATTACAGGTTGTTCCAAGACCAATAACGGTACGGAGGAGAACGCCCATGCAAGAGTTTATCGCCAAACACCAAGACAAGATTGCCGCAACAATGTCAGCACTCTGCACAGTAGAACCTAAATAATGCATAGATTTCGCCTCCGTCTGACGGCCTCGCATGGAATTCCGTCCCTCATCGTTTCTGCAATTTCGTGTTTTTGAATTGCCCCTGAATCTGTTTCTGCCCTGAGCTTGCCCCCTCACGCTAATTAAGGGTCTTTACGCTGGGTCATCCCGCATGCAATCGCTATTTTTGGGACACATACCAGAACACTGCACCCTTCGCGATAGGCGGCAAGCTGAACGTGACGAAGTCCTGATTGCGAATGCCATGAAGCGGCTGAGTTGGACCCAGGAAAGGTAGAATGTACCCTTCATCACCAGCTTTCGATTGAATTGTCACTTTGACCCCGCTCTGCGGAACCTGTACCGGATTCGAACCGCCCCGCAATCCGGTGAAGTTGGCGAAGAAGCAGTTGATGTGGCCATCCGGAGTGCTATATGAGGCGGAGCTTCGATCCGCACTGCCTCGCTCTTTCCCAGAGCATCAAGCAACTGCTGTTGCGAAGCAGGAGAAGTGTGCTGAAAATCGTGTTCCAAGGCTTCTTCGTATGCTCTTCCCGGACAGTTCGGGAACCGGACAACCTGGTCCGAAGCGGCGAGGCCGGTTGCGTTGGTACCCGTGACCACCAATCGGTTCTTCCGGTCAACAAATTTCTGCAACCAGGTTTTTTCAACATCGCTCAATTCACGAACATCGGGCAGCACCAGCGTTGTGCCCTGGAAATCTGCGAGCGTACGCGGGGTGACAATCTGAAATTCGAGATGTTTCTGCATCAGCAGAATCAGAATCCCGCGGTACGAGGCTATGAAGTCTTTAGCGTGAAAATTGCGCGTTATCGGCGAAAAATAAACGCCGATGGGCTCAATCGGAGTGCGCGGGAGGTAAAACGTTTTCTCATGTTCTTTAATCCAGGGAAAAATCTTCTTCCGCATAGGGAGATC
>QIAK01000217.1:2098-4524 GCA_003225515.1 Acidobacteriota bacterium
ACTTTTTTATCGCCATCCCACGAGTAGTTAAGAATCCATGTGGGCTTGCCCTGGGCGAAGGCGCGGAACGAATGCATCCCCACCTGGTAGCGGAACCAGTCTAGAGGATCGCGCTCCGATGCCATGTGGCCGCTGTCTCCGAACTCGTATTCGTGCGCGATCGCTTCTACCACAGGATACAGGGTGTACACATCCGCCCCGACCCGGATCGCCTCCTCTTCGATTCCGGGATAAATCTCGGGAATCGTCTTGATCTTCGGGTTCACCGATTTCGCATTCTGATCGATGTCGTGCATGAAGTCCGTGAAGGTCTGAATTCTGAAGTCCACCCACTTGCGGAAGTTCGGGTCGGAAAAATCTCCGAGTTTCAGGTCGTGCTTGGCATCCAATGCCGTTTGCTGCTTGAAAGCCGCGACCGTATAGTCATCGAAACTCGCCCAGGTGTCTTCCCAGCCCTCGAAATGCGTCATCCAGTAAGGGATATCGATATAGATCCCGTCAATTCCCGTCGCAGCGATCTGCCGCACCCGCTCCATGTAGATCGTCCGCCACTCCCGCGCATACGGACTCACCCACACGTCCTCATCGCCCTTGCGGATCCAGAACGCTGTGCCTCCGCCAAAAATCGCGGGCTCTCCCGTGATCTTCCGTTGCAACCAGTCCGGATGATCTTTGGCCATGGTGTGCGGCGTCTGATCGCCGTGCGCGGTGATGCACTCCGTTCCCGCGATATAGACGAACGCATGGTTCCCAACCTTGTGCGCCGCCTCTGCCACATCGTGAATTGCCTTCAGCTTCGCCTCCGGATGCAGGAAGCTTTCATAGCGCCCAGGAATATCGTTATCGACTTCGATCCCGGCAACGTCGCTGGCCTGTGCTTTGTCCACGATTTGTTGGGCGTCTCCGCCCTTCAGCCCGTAAGCGCCAATGCGAACGTAGTTGGTCCAATCCTGCTGGTGCTGCTCAGGAGCTGCGGTCAGACAAATCGCGAAGAATACTAGGCACACGAATGCAACAACGAAGTGTCGTCTCATGATTCCCCTTGATGGAATTGTTCTGCCATGAAAGTCAGCCATTGGCCGGGACGCCGCCCGTCACATCTTCTTGACCAAGACCAACGGTCGGACGCAGGGTGAGACTGCCGTCCTCGTTCAGCTTCTGCCGGCACGCCCAGCGCACCGGATGTCGTTGCCCTTTGACTTCGATCTCAGCTTTCAGCCGCAGGCCTCTCCAGTTCGTCCCCTTGGGCAACGCGAACTTCGCCTGCCTTACTTTGCCCGGCAGCGGATAACCGGCATCCAGGCTTCCCCCGACGTTCACCTTGCCGTCCTCGCTCACAATCGAGACCCGCAACACGCCCGGCACGGCGGCAATCCCGTCATTCACGAATCCGATAATCAATCCGGGATATCCGCCCTCTTCGTAAGTCCAAACCCAGGACGGCCGCACGCGATAACCAATTTGTCGCGCCAGTCCATCGATGGCGTCGGGATACTGATGGTAGTAGTTGAGAATGCGGTCCGCTTGTATGCGGTGCCAGTTCCACAGCGAGAAGTAGCACGCCCCGGAGTCGCGCGCATGATGAATCACATTGTCGGTGTACGGGATGCCATCGTCGAGCTTCAGCGTTTTCGGCGATCCGTCCGACATGCCTACTTCGATGGAAACTCCAGTCCAGGGCGGACGATTGCTGAGCTCTTCAATCTGTTCGTTCTCGATGAAGATCGTATCCGTCCGCAGCCAGTTTCCACTTCGCACCGTGCGGTCCAGCAACTCCGAGTTGCCCACCTTGCTGAAGTCCGGCTGGGTGTTGGTGAGCATCGGAGTCTTCTTCCACCGCTCCGCCTGGCGTTGAAACATGCTGACGAAAGTATTCTCTGCGGTCACGGCATCGGGAAACGGATTCCGTTCCAGCGGCCACGTATGCCCCTCGCCCCAGAAGCCGTACATGAACGTGTCCACATACTCCACGTCGGGATGCCCGTCGTAGGAATCCGCCAGTAAGTCGACGAGTTCGCGAAACGCCGCTTGAAACTGCGGATCGTCATAGCGCGGCTCGTAGCGCGTGCGATTCAACCAATCTCCGAGCTTCACCGTGGGAATCTTATCCCGCAAGAATTCAGGCAGCGGCGAATCTGGAATATCCGGATTGCTCATCATCACGCGAAAGCCGACGCGCTTCTGATAGCGCCGCGCCAGATCGAACGTGAGCTTCCAGTGTTCGCACACATCCAGTCTGCCCGGGCGCTGCTGCACGTCCTTCCAGTTGACTCTCAGGTATAGCTTGCTGCCAAGGGGCAGCTTCACCAGCTTTTCTATGGACTCTGCCAGGCTCTCTCCGTCCTTGTGCGCGGGCCCGACCTCGTCGCAAATGTAGGTGATCAGCCCCATTCCATAGTTCGGGACGACGTCGTTGGAAGGAGTGA
>QIAK01000218.1:0-2905 GCA_003225515.1 Acidobacteriota bacterium
CGGGCGGGTGAAAATAGTGGTGCAGGTCGGTTTGATGCCGACATTGCGATCGCGTTTCTTGTCGTAGTAGCTAAGCTCGCCACGCAGGCAGGCGAGAATGTTCGCCACTCCAATTTCGTGATGGGACCAATCGTTAACGCACGAGTCTTCCAGGTCAAGCATCACTCCCGGCGCACCCGAGTTCAGCATTTTGACGCAGAGTTCAGCGTCATCTGCCGGGCCCGTCATCTGATTCCGCTGGTCACGACACCACTCCGGCAGCGTAATCTTCCAGCCGTTCCGCACCGTGTCTGAAGGGAAGTGATGCGTGGGCTTGTCACCTTCCAGCGACCTTTGCAGCACTTCGACACGTTTATGAGCAAGCTGCTGTTGGCGGGGAGTGAACCTTTGATGAAGCGGAAGGAAGAAGTCCATGAAACCCGGGGGAAGGTCGCGAGCCGCATTAAAACCGGCTGGGGTGCTGTTCACCGGATTGACCAGGGTTCCGGTTCGTGTCGATGACGAAACTGCGGTCGGCGTCATAAAGCCAAGCCCTCTTTCCGTGTTCAGCCAGTGTTCAGCATGCTGAACGATCATTCGTAATACTGGCGGATCGTACGATGCCCGATCCGAGCGGTCAAGAGCGGTGTACAATATGTCGAACATACATTCATTTTGTTGTCCATCTAAGGTTTCGGCTGGCAGAACGATTTGGCAATGACAATGACTTCCAAAAGCGAATCTCCTTCGGTTGCCGTAGAGCGGGCGCTTGCCATGCTGGAAGCCGTCGCGCAGGAACCGGAGGGCCTCAGTAACGCCGAGATCAGCCGCAAGCTGGAGATTCCAAAGAGTTCCGCCAGCTACCTGCTACGAACTCTCGAGACTCAGGGTTATCTCAACCGAGATGCAAGCAGTGGGAAATACCGGGTCGGACTGAAGATTCTCAGCCTCAGCCGGGGCGCGCTTAGTGGAATCGATGTACGCGAAGTCGCGTTGCCCATCATGCGCCACCTTGTCGAAAAAACTGGACTCACTTGCCATCTGGCAATTCTCGACGGACCGGAGGCGGTATACATCGAGAAGGTCGAGCCTCCGGGATTCATCCGCATGGACACATGGGTCGGCCGCCGTATGCGCGTGCATGCCACCAGCGTCGGGAAGGCACTCGTCGCCTACATTGCCCAGGAGCAGTTGGAAAAAATGGTGGCTACGCTCGCAATGGAGAGGCGCACACCGAAAACCATAACCACCATGCCCCGACTCCTGAAGGAACTGGAGAAAGTGCGCACGCAGGGCTACGCTGTCGACGATGAGGAAAACAACCTGGGAGCCCGATGTGTCGGCGCTCCCGTCTTCAACCAACAGGGTATGATCGAGGCAAGCGTGGGCCTGAGCGGAACTACAAACCAGGTGAATGCGCAAACCATGCCGCGCATTCTCGAAGCGCTAAAGGACGCGGCCCGGCACGTTTCCATGCAGTTGGGGTATCGCGTTCCTCACCGGCGCGCTGGCGCATAAAGCACTGATTTCGATCAAAAGAAGAGGCGGGCTTTCGCCCGCCTCATTTCATAGGTTGAGGTTACGACGCTAGCTATTTCAGAGCGGCCTTCCCGTGCAGGGTAACCCTCCATGGGCCCTGATTGAACTTGGTATCCGACCACAGTCCGACGAGAGTGGTTCCGTCGGCCGAGATCGCCAGCACATTCGTCAGAGTCACATTGTTTGGGATTACTGCGCCGTGGCGCACCAAGATAGCCTGCAGCCGGTGCAAACCCATCTTCGAACTCCAGACAAAAGGCTGGCTTGTCCAGTTGAAGGGATTGATGCTGGCGCCAATCACGATGCCGTTGTCTGAAACGCTGGTCGCGACGCTCTGGTCTGAGGTATTGCTGCTCAGCACTCCCAAGTCTACTAAGCCACCGGCACCCGAGTAATAAAACCCGCGGCCGTTTCCAGTGCTGTCCGCGGCTTGACCGACGATCTGCGATCCGTCAGAACTGACTGCGATGGCTTCACCGGCCAAGCTGTCCCCTAAGAACATGTCCGTGGTCCCGGCAATCCAGCGTACGGGCCGGCGGAAGCCCTGGATCGGATCTTCGTAGAACCCGACAATGGTAGATCCATCGGCAGAGATCGTGGTCGCTCGGCTGCTCGCCCCAGTGGGATGTCCGAGGCCAACGATTCCGCCATCTTTGGTCCACTGGAATCCTTCGGCTCCCGGACAGTACCAGGCCAGTCCCACTACGACTGACCCGTCGCCGCTCACGCCCCAGGCGTCACCCCAGCTGTTATCGAGGATGCAGCCTTCGGCAGGATGCCCGAGATTGACCCAGCCCGTGGCTTGCTGCCACATCGCCGGATTCGGGTAGCCGTCGGGACCGATCATCCCCGCTACGATGGTGTTACCGTCCGCAGAAATTCCGATGGAGGAACTGAATGTATCTCCTAGGCCGAGGTCAACGAAGCCGCCGGCAGCGGTCCAGCGGAAGATCTCGCCTCCAACGTTGGCGGCCATGGTCTTGCCATCTTTAGAGAGAGAGTAGTTCGACCAGGTTTGGATCGGGCTCTGGAGCTGTTGGAACTTCACCTGAGCCCAGGCTGAAGCGGAGAAGCAAAGGAGAGCACACCACACCGTTACCACGAGCAGTCTTTTCATGATCGAATTCCCCCAGGGACGCCCGCCTGCGAATCGCGGGCAAGATTTTAGTAGGCCGCCTCGAGCTCGCAGAAAGGTTCCAGGTCAAAATGCAGACGGAAATGAAATCGACCCGAAACTGGCTAGGAAGGCCGGGATCAAGTTACTTGATTATGTGCACAGTGTCAACGCTTTAATCAGGCTCTGCGCGGGCGATTCGCCGGGGATTATAATTTGGCGTCGTGAGTCCCATGCCGGCGCCAAACCTTAGAGTGCGGCTGAAGCGCATCT
>QIAK01000218.1:2988-5112 GCA_003225515.1 Acidobacteriota bacterium
GACCAACCGCAACGCATACGGTTCGGTTACGGTGAATCATTACACAGCAGTGCTGCAGAAAAACGGTAAGACGACGCTAACATTTGATCCGCCGACGCCTTGGAGCTGCGTAAACTCCCTGTTCCCCCACGGTGGTTTTCTGCCCTGCTGGTATCTGAGGCGCCATCCAGACCAGCGGACGGATATCTAGATTGTCAGAGGATGGACTAGTATGTTGAGTCGGTTGGATTGAATGTATTCGAGAGGATCTCATGAAAATGCTCGTGCGTAGCGGATGCGTGCTCGGCTTCCTATTGGCTTTGACGTGTTCGGCAGTGGCAGCCGTCGCAGGCTCTGGCTCCTCGGATGCCAGGCTGCAGAAGGCTTATCGCTTTCAGCAGGGTGGCTGGACGTACGTGCACGTCGAAGGGTCGCCGTCCGACATTGGTTTTCAGCACGGGTATCTCCTTGCGCCGGAAATTGGCGACGCCTTTGAAGCGATCAAACTTTTTGATACGCATCAGTCGCAGCGCGACTGGGAATTTTTTCGCACCACGGCGCGGCAGATGCTTTGGCCCCACATTGATGCTGAGTATCAACAGGAGTTACAGGGCATTGCGGAAGGCGTGAAGGCGCACGGGGTCGATCTCGATGTATATGACATAGTAGCGCTGAACGCGTTTGAGGAAGTGCCCGACTACTACTTGCCCTGGCTGAACAAGCAGCAGAAGTCCGCGAAGGCGCCGAAGCTCGCGGCTCCGGGGAACTGCAGCGCGTTTATCGCCACGGGAGGCGTCACAAGAGATCATCAGATCGTAATCGCTCATAACAATTGGACGAGTTATCTGGCGGGCGAACGCTGGGTCGTGATCTTCGACATCCAACCGGAGCACGGCAATCGCATTCTCATGGACGGATTTCCGGGAGTGATTACAAGCGATGACGATTTCGGCGTGAACTCAGCGGGAATGATGATCACGGAAACCACGATCACACAGTTTGAAGGTTGGGATCCGAATGGGAAGCCCGAATTCATGCGGTCCCGCAAGGCGCTGCAATATGCCAACAGCATTGACGATTACGTTCGCATTATCAAAGAAGGGAATAATGGCGGATATGCCAATGACTGGCTGATTGGCGATCGAAAGACGGGTGAGATCGCATATCTGGAATTGGGTCTGAAGAACACCCCGCTGTGGCGGACCAAGGATGGATACTTCGTCAGCTCAAATTTTGCCCGTGATCCTAAAGTAATTCAGGAAGAGACCACGTTTGACAGCAAGGATGCTTCCTCGTCCCCCAATGCGCGGCATGTGCGCTGGGAGCAGGTGATGCAGCAGGCAAAAGGAAAGGTCGACGTCGCCATGGCGGAGGGGTTCCTTTCAGATCACGTGGACAGTTTCGAGAAGAAAGATCAGCCCAACGAGCGCGCGCTCTGCGGCCATGTGGACGCGTCTCCACGGGGCGTTAAGGAGTGGGGATGGGATGCATACAACCCCGGCGGCGCAGTCCAGGGCAAAGCGATGGACAGTGCAATGGCTGCGAAGATGAGTTTCGTGGCGCGCGCGGGACATCCCTGCGGAGCTGACTTTATAGCGGCGGACTTCCTCGATCACCACCCGGAATTCTCATGGCAGAAACCGTTGCTGCGCGATATGAAAGCCGGACCGTGGACCGTGTTCACATCCGGGCAAAAAGAGTCCGGCCAAAAAGAGCAGTAGTCATCAGGCGAATGTGTTATCCCGGGCGGCGGATCATCTCGCCGCCCGCGGCTATTCTGCTTAGGGAACAGTTACATTGATCGTGTCGTCGCCGTACGCGCCAGTGCTATCCCAGGCGCGCACCATCACGGTATGCGTACCTCGGTTCATTTCCACATTGGCATCCACCGACGTACCGTTGGTTTGAGAGAACGATGGCACTGAGTCAACGTAAATCTGCCAGCCAGTCAGAGTATTTGGCGAGAGTGCGTTTGCCATGATGTTGACGGGCGAAGTTACGGAGGCGCCATTCGCAGGATTACTGATATTGACTGCCACCGCATTCACCTGAAGCGAGATGGTTTGGTCCCCATAAGCTCCCGAGGAATCCCATGCCCGCACTAACAGCGTGTGCTGGCCCGTCGCCGCTCGAATGTTTGCGGTA
>QIAK01000218.1:5189-6171 GCA_003225515.1 Acidobacteriota bacterium
AATGTTAATGGGGGAAATCACATTAGCCCCAGCCGAAGGTTTTGAGAGCACGACGGCAGGCTTCTTGCTTGCCGTGAGTGTCAGAGTCTGATCGCCGTAAGCTCCTGAGGTGTCCCAGGCACGAACGACAACCGAGTGAGTGCCCAGTCCCATCGTCAGATTGCTGGCGATGCTGGTGACGGAGCCAAAGTTCGAGATCGCAGCTCCATCCAGGTAGATCCACCAACCGGTGATGCTGTGACCGGCCGTAGGCGAAGCCGATGCCTGAATGTTTACCGGTGAACCGAGATTCGCGCCACTGGCCGGAGTTAGGACCGTAACTATGGGCTTCTCTTGATTCACCGTCAAAGAGAAGGTCTGATCGCCAAACGCACCCGATGTGTCCCAGGCCCGAACGAGAATCGTGTGTGTGCCGGTACTGATCTTCAGAGTGGGGTTAATCGCCGTCGCAGCTCCGGTGGAATATTTCGAAGCGCTGTCGACATAAACGGTCCATCCGCTCACCGTGTGCCCTGAGGTTGGCACGGCCGAGGCTTGCACGACGACTGGGGAACTGAGCACTTCACCACTCGCTGGCGAACTGACGGTCACCTCGGGCTTGCTTCCATTGGCTGCAAAGAAATCCGACATGTCCGCGGCGCTCGCCGCTGCTCCTGGATAGGTGCGCACGCCGAGACTATCGAGAATGGTGCGTAAGGTGTTTTCGTGCTTGTAGGTGGTCTGAGACACGGTGTGAGGGGCCACTTGCGGACCGATGACGGCTGTATAGACTGCTGCGCCGCATCCGCTGTTCGTGCCGCCACCGCATTCGTCGAAGGTGACGATGATCAGACCACTGCCTCCCGGCTGGAAGTCCGGCGTGCTCAGAATTGGGTCGAGCGTGCCGCTCAGGAAATCGTCAGCGGCTGCCAATTTTTGAGCCTCCGTACAACTCGACATGCCAACCGGACAGTCGTGAGCATCGTGATTGCCGTCGGGAACA
>QIAK01000219.1:0-1277 GCA_003225515.1 Acidobacteriota bacterium
GAGGTGCCGATGCTGTTGAGCTGGTTCACACCGCCGTAGTTCGGGAACTGGCTGATAAGGTTTCCGTTAGTGGTTGGTTGGCCAGTGATTGGGCTGATGACTGTTGCTCCACCAGCGAGTTGGTTGATGTTCAACATGACCGAGAGCTTACGAGCTTGGCTTCCCACGTAGCCAACTTCCCAAACTGCCATCCCATTGCCAAAGCTCTTCTCGACGTTGAGGTTGTAGTTAAAGAAGTACGGTGTGCGGAAGTTCTGATTGACAGAGAAAACATCGAAAGTAGACGTGCCGCAGTTCGGGTCAGTGGCGACGTTGCCGGTCACACAGGTCGTAACTCCGGGATAGAGGTAGGTATTTGGCGCCCACTGCCCAATCCCCAAACTGTAAGTAGATACTGCGGAAGGGCCGGCTGGATTGTCCTCCAGACCGTCCGCGGCGTTGGGCGGGCGGAAGTCCAGGAACGGGTTCATGTTGATTTGGTCATAGAAAACACCGATTCCACCGCGTACGACCAAGTCCTCCCGGCTGGTCGGCTGATAGGCGAAGCCCAGCCGTGGAGCAAAATTGTTCTTGTCGGGCGGGAAGATGGAGCTGATGCCATTGCCTTGAATCTTAATTCCACCGGCGGACGGAATAAACACCGCAAGATCCTTGTTTCCGCTGTGCAGGGGGCCAAAGTAGTCCCAGCGGAGGCCCCAGTTGAAGTTGAGTCGGCGCGTAAGCTGCCAGGAGTCCTGAGCGAAGAAATCGAAGCCATTGACGACCACTTTCCGTTCTGCATTACCCACGGCGATGCTGGATGATACAAAGTCGCCCGCGAGGAAGTCGGCAAGGGCATTGGTGGCCGAGCAGACCTGGTCACCTGCCGCACATGTCGGCCACAACCCTAACCCCTGTCCTATCGATCCGTCGAAGTTAAACGCTCCTCTTGAGTGCCTGAAGTAAAACTCGTCGACATGCCCCTGGCGCATTTCACCACCAAAGCGGAACTGGTGCTTGCCTACGTTGTAGGAAACGATATCGGTCAACATCCCGGTAATGTCGTTGCGCCCGGATGGATTTGTGATTCCAACTTGCTCAAATCCAGAGATGGCGATGCTGGGCGCGCCCAGAATGGGCTGGCCATGAATGAGCGCGTCCTGGCTGGTGAACAGACCCATGGCGTGGGTGTCGAAGCTATGATTGGCATCGTTAAAGACCTGATTGAAATAGTTCACGCCAAAAAGGATCTGGTTGGTCAGCCGCGGCGTCAGGACAGAATTCAAGACGGCCGAATA
>QIAK01000219.1:1427-4330 GCA_003225515.1 Acidobacteriota bacterium
AGATTGCCGTTATAGCTGTAGCCGATCGAGGGGTCGGAACCAAAAAAATTGCCGGTCTTGAGTCCGAGGTTCGCCTGGGTTACGGTGCTCGGCCACAGCGCGTTAATGAAATTGGTTGAAATCGGACTCTCAGTGACACCATTGTCGCTTAACAAAGTGCGGGCGGCAGCGATGTACTCCGCGGAAGGCTCCGTTGCCAGCCCCGAGACGCTGATGACGTAGCGTTGCTTTTCGAACGTCAGGAAATAGAAAGTCTTGTCCTTAATGATGGGTCCGCCGACCGAAAACCCAAAATTGTAGTTCCGGAGTTCTGGCTTCTTGACGCCCGACGGCGTGAACGGCGAAGCCGCGCCGTAGGCTTCATTGCGGCTGAAGTAGTAAGCGGAACTATGAAGCTGGTTGGTACCCGACTTCAAGACAACGTTGACGATGCCGCCGGCGTTGCGACCGCCTTCAGCGTTGGATTGAGTCTGCGCGGCAAACTCGTCAATCGCGTCCAAAGGCATGATCGTGCCAGCGATGCCCGACACGCCGCCCTGGTTCACGGCGGGAATGTTGTGCCAGAAGTCATTATTGTCGACACCGTCAATTTGCCAGTTCATCTGGTTGGCGCGGGTGCCGTTCAGGGAGCCGAAGCCGCCGACCGAATATCCACCGTAGCCGGGCTGCACTGCGGCGAACTGGGTGAAGTCGCGGCCGTTCATGGGAACGTCCTGAACCGCTTCGGAGGGAATGATGTTATCTTGAGTGGCGGTGGTGGTGTCGAGCGTCAGCGCGGCAGCGGAAACTTCCACGACTGTTGTGCCGGCCGATCCGGTGGTAAGTTTCACCGTCAGGGTATATGCGCCTCCGGCCGTGACTGGAACACTGTCCACAGCAGCGGGGCGAAAGCCGGCAGCCGTCACTTCAACCTTGTAGCTGCCCAAGGGCAAATCCTGGAAGCCGAACTGGCCGTCACTCGTGGTGACAGCCGTCAGAGACACTCCGGTGGCAGTGTTGGTGGCCTTGACGGTGGCGCTCGCCACCAGCGCGCCAGAAGGATCGGCTACGGTGCCGTTGATCGCACCCCGAAACGTCTGACCGTACGCACTAACCGCAACCATCATTGCTACAATAATCAGACCCAACCAACGTCGCATAATCATCTCCATTTGTGGCCTTCCGTGCTGAAGTCAATGTGTGTGAGCAGAATTCAACGCCCAAGCAAAACTACCGATGTAGGGATGATGTGGCACTTTTCTAGCCAAATCTTAGAATTGTCTAATACTTATGTATTTCAATAACTTGCAAAACGATAATCTCTATTATAGATACAAAAATACGGACTTTACTGTATTGAAAATATGGAAACACGTATGCTTTCGAAAGAGGAGACCCGTTGCCGCAAAGTGAGGATCGAATTTCTTGATCGGTTCTCCTAAAACTTTGAATGCAAAAGGCTTTGAAGCAGGAGGCCTGTTGTGGGAGGAGTCTCTTAGAACGTAAAGGCTACGCCGCCGCGGACGGAGCGGGCGGACTGGACGAGGTAGACGGTCTGACCGTCCTGGCCAAGGACTGGCACATAGCCTTGCGCCAGAAGATTGCGCAGGTCGATGATGGCTTCCATGTGGCCGCCCAAGGCGCGGATCGGCTGACGGAGGAAGAGGTTCAGAAAAGGATCGCTCTGTCCGGGAGAGGCGTTGAACATGTCGACCGGGGTGACAGCCGAGCCATTCACCCATCGGTACGATGCGATCCAGCGGGTGTGAGTGCGGGGAGCCGTTCCACTCAGCTTCGCGGAGACCGCATGCCGGCGCTGCGTGATCATAAATTGCTGGGCATCCTGCAACGAGATGTCGGAGTGGGAAAGGTCGAGAACTCCGCCGTAGGCGTAATCTATGGTGCCGGTGAGATCGTCGGAAAATTTGTGCTGCAGCACGAGTCGCAAGCCGTTGGTGTCGAGCGTTCTGCCGGCATAGGTGAAGGTACCGGAAGAAATATCAGGGACGATGAATCCGCCCGCGGAAGTGGTCTGTCCGGTGCCGGTTAGAGCTGGATCGGTGACGCGGTCGGAGAATACGGCGACCTGAAGATTGTTCTTGCCGGCGCGATGGGACACGCTGACTTCATGGTGATGGGCGCTCTCCATTTTAGGCGCGAAGTTAAGCAGGCTGACCCGCGGATTCGATTCGCTGAGATCAGCGGGCGCGGAATCGAAGCCTTTTTCGGCGCGAAGGTCAGGCCGGGAAGTCGCGTATCCGTATTCGACAACCGTATTGGCAGAGAGATGAAGATCGGCGGAACCGTAGGGACGGAACGCGTTTACGTGTCCCAGGAACTGAATCGTCTGCAGTTCGCTGCCGAATTTAAACTCCAACACGTCGCCGACCGAGAAATCATCAGCGGCGGAGAGCGATAGCGCCTGTAGTGCGGCGTTGTGCAGATTGGGATCAGAAGCGGCAAAACGGCGGACGGTCAGTCCCAGACTGGGTTGCGACCCATCCATCATGCGACGCGAATAGCCGGTGTGAATCACGGCGGCGGGGAGGCCCTGACCGTATGCGACGTTGCCACTAAAGGCGAGATGTCCGTCGGAGAAGATCGAGCGGTCCAATGTGAACCCGGTGCTCATGTCGGAGCCAGTGCCGTAGCCTGCGGCAGTGGAACCGGCTAGGAACGAGAGAGTCCCGCGCATTTCGTGATTCTGCTTTTCGGAAGGTAGCGTGGGATCGTCGAAAACGCGCAGGATGGGACGGTTGGCGACGGAGCGCAGAGTCCACTTCCAATCGTCTTCATCTGGGACCTTGCGGATCGGCCCGAGTTCCATCATGCCGAACAAGGTACTTAGAGTGACGTTGACGTTGAGGCTGGCGCCCGGACGGAGGCCCACTTTCTCGCGTAGAGCGGGCAGAAAAGATGGAGCC
>QIAK01000219.1:4355-4954 GCA_003225515.1 Acidobacteriota bacterium
CTGGCGGAGTAGTATCCCGCACCGTTAGTGAAGACAGTGAGAGTGCGGTTGGCGGCGCCGAGAATCTGCACGACGGCGCCCATTTGCGGCGCGCCGGAGACATTGCGTACGTATCCCGAGATCGCCCCGGGCTGCTCTACAGCCCAAACAGGAAGCGATAACCCCAACAGGATTGCCCAAGTTCCGAGCTTGCTCAGTCTCACTCCAATCCCACCCCTGGGGGAAGCGCAGGGAGTTACTCTACTGCAAACACCGCCGACGGATCAATCGTCTGCTTGGAGACGTTGTCGTTCACCTTGATTTCGATCTTGTATGTGCCGGGCTGCAGGTTCGCAGCCACGATCGACTTCTGGAGCGTCACCTGATCGCCCAGATTACCCATGGTATCAGTGGTTTCGGTCTTCTGGACCACCTGCTTGTTGGTTGCAAGGTTCGTGATGTTGTATTCAAAGGTGGCGGAAGGCTTGTGCGTCTTCTCATCCACGCCGAGATTATAGACCTGCATCCAGAAATTCAGCTTCTGATCTTTATCTTTCCTGAACAAGGCTGGCTTGCCGCTGGCGGGAGCCACGCGAGGCCGCACTTTCATGGTGCCGATC
>QIAK01000219.1:4979-6067 GCA_003225515.1 Acidobacteriota bacterium
ATGCCTGTACCGATCGCCTTGGTGGGAACCGGTTCCATGTCATCGGCGACGATCAAAGTTGAGGTTGCCAGCTTATCGTCGGAGAATTCGGGAACCACAACGCTGCGGCTCCATACACCCTTGCGGTCGCCGTTCACGTCTTTGACCGCAATATTCAGCTTGTAGCGGCCAGGACGCAGTGGCAGAGCTTTCCAATAGACGGAAGCGTTCTCCGCCGTACGGGGCAGCAGTTCCGCGGGCACGTCGACCTGAACCGTATCTTCAAAGGTCTGCACGATCTTGCCAGTCAATGTAGTTAAGCGCGCGAAGATGTTCACAGTGCCGCGCTGAATGCCGTCTTTGTTGACGAAGGTTACGTCGCGATTGCGCATCTGGATCGTGACCGGAACCAGGACGGTATCGCTGGTGACTTTCACGAAGTCGGTGCGCACATCGAACGGCATTGGATTAAGAATGACCTTGGAGTTGACAGCCTCTTCCAAGTCGGTGAATTTGACTTTAGGAGCTGCTTGCAGCTTGGCGAACTGCTCCAGACGATCAAATTGTTTCGACGCCTGGGAAGCGGTTTCAGGACCGTTGCCAAGGCGCTCGATGCCGCTTCCGGTGAAACGCGACGCTTTGTTCGACATGCCCATCTGCTCATAGAGCGTCAAACCGGCGTTCGGAGTCATGAGCAGGGCATCTTTTTCAGAGCGGTCCATGGTCATGTGATATTCGCCGCACATACAGGTATCGACGAATTCGATGATCACTTCCTGACCGATGCCGTCGATGTAACGGTACCGCCAATCCTCAAACGGGAAGGTCGAGGTTTCGCCTCCACCTTCTTCCATGGGGCGCTGGTAGGATCCGCCGGAAGGATGGGATTCGATCTCATCCGCCTTACCAAACACAATGTAGATGCGTCCGCGATCAGTTTTCCAGCCGGGTACGCCCGCGGCGAAATGCTCGTTGGCGTATGCAATGCGCTGGTAGTGTTCTTCCTTGTATTCGTTTTCTTCGGTGTCGGGAGTGGGGTCGCGGCGTTGCCAGAATGCCTCGATGAAGTTGTCGCGCTCCTCATCATTGGAGAGTTGCCGGAAAGCGGC
>QIAK01000416.1 GCA_003225515.1 Acidobacteriota bacterium
CTCCGAAATGTGCGCAACGATGCTGGACTGAAGCGTCAGCAGGCGATCGTTCCCAGGAGCTTGCTGTAACTCATCCTGAACAAGCTTCAATGCGTCCTGGGGCGAGGACTCCATCAAACCGCGGCAGCGCAAGACCACTTGATCGACGCGGCGGAGGGTTTCCGCCTCGCGAAGCTTCCGCGCCACATTTCGTTTGAACTTAATCAGAATCGGCTCGGTCGGCATACGCTCCAGCGCTTGGTCCACAAGTTTCGCAGCGTGAGTGAGTTCCTCGATGGTGGAGGCGAGGGAAACTTCATTTTGTAGCTCTTCAAGTATCCGGCGGCGTTGTTCCTGTTCGCGACCGGATTTCGCCGCGGCCTGCAAGCTCATCAGTTCTGGATTGGAAGGATCAACGCGTTCGACTTCGGCGAGCACCTCAATGGCGGCGGTGAAGTGGCGGGCGCTGATTTCCCGCCGTGCGTTTTGCAGCAGTTGTTTTGCCTTGGCCTGACGGTTCGCCTCCTCGATCAGGCGGGCGAGGGCAACATGAGCAGCGCGAACTCGCGAATCATCGCGATCCACTGCGAGCGCCTTGGCGATAACAGCTTCAGCTCCTTCAAGGTCGCCGCGATCGCGAGCGGTATCGGCCTGGCGCAAATAACCTTCGACCAGTTCCCGACGCCGTTTCTTCTGCCGCACGGTGTCGAGAAGCTCTGACAATTCAGAATTCGCCGGATCGAGGCTGCAAGCCTCCTGCAGATCTCCGATGGCCTCGTCATAACGCTTATCACTGGCGGCCTCGGCCGCTTGCTCGCGCAATTGGCGGATCTTCTCCGCGCGCTGCCGAATGCTCAGATTTTCCTGCACTTGAGCGATCAGTTGACGCGCCCTCGTGTGCTGGCTATCAACTTTCAATAGTTGCAACAGCACTTCTCGCGCACTCCCGTATTGCTCATCCTTGACGAGATGCTCGGCGCGCTCGATCCATTCGGCAACCTGCTCCCTCTTCAATTCGTAGGCGAGAGAGGAGACCTCGGCCGCCATTTCGTCCGCCGTGGAATAGCGATCCTTGGGATTCTTGGCCAGCGATCGCTCCAGAATGCCATCCAGAGCGGAGGGATACTCGTGAAGAAATTGACGCAAGGGCGGATGTTTTTCGGCGAGAATTTTTTGCACGATGCTGTAGTCGCCGGTGAACGGGAGCTCTCCGGTGAGCAACTGGAACATCATTACGCCGACAGAAAAAATATCGGAACGGCCGTCGAAGGCCTCATTCTTGAGGCGCTCGGGCGCCATGTATTGGAGGGTGCCGATGACGTGCCCTGTACGGGTGAGATGGCCATCGGTTTTTTCCTGGCGGGCGATTCCGAAATCGAGCAGTTTCACAATGCCATCGGGCTGCACGATCACGTTGGCGGGTTTGACATCGCGATGGATGACGTCATTCCTATGCGCGTACCCTAGTGCGTAACACACCTGCTCGATGATCTTGAGCTTGAATGCGAGCGGCTGGGCGTGGCCCGATTGGATGATGCGGTCGAGAGGATCGCCGGACAGGTATTCCATCACGATGTAAGGGAACCCGTCCTGCTCGCCAAGGTCGTAGACGATGACAATGTTGGGGTGCTTGAGGGCCCCGGTTTTGGCGGCCTCACGGTAGAAGCGCTGCAGCATTTCCTGGTCGCCGGTAAAACCTTCAGTGACAGTCTTGATGGCGACTTCGCGATTGAGCTGCCGATCGAATGCCCGGTACACCAGACCCATTCCCCCGCGACCGAGAAGATCGATCACGTCGTACTTACCGATACGTTTAACTGGTGGAGCGGTCACGGGAGTTAACTTTCAAATTCTTGAGAAGGTGAGGGGAACACCTTCTTAAACGAACTTAGTATTAGAACCGTAAATGCGTCTGACGAGAAACAAGTCTACTCCTGTTTGAACTGGAGGGACCAACCAAGCTAAACACCCTGCCTAGGCGGAACTGCCGGGCCAGATTATGTTGAACTGGTCGCGCAAGAATTTCTTGGCTTCCTCCCGCTCAGTGGTTGGAGCGTCCGGAGTTGAATTGAGATAGAGGATGTAGGCTTCGGCGCTGCCGTCATTGTCACCGTCCATGACATGCTTACGCGCCTGAGCAAAAATCTTGCCGGGGAGCGCCTCGACTTTTTCCTTAACGTCTTTGATCAAAGCGATGCGGGCTTCGATTTCCACGTCGGTTAAGAACTGAGCCTCATCCGGTGGAGCGCCGGAGAGCTTCACGCCTTTAGTGTCCTCCGGCTTTACGTTCTCGAGAACTATGAACTGTTTTTGCCTTGTGCTTTTGACGGAAGGGGTGTTGGCAATGGTGTCGCCACCGGCATCCACGATACGAAATCCAACGTCAACTATGGCATTTAAATCGGTGATCTTGCGAGTGTAGGTGTAGGGTTTGATCGCATCGTTGAAGCTCATCTTGGGGATCGAGTCAAGCTTACGGTGCGCATCCTCGACGCGCTTCTGAGCTGTATCAACCTCGGTGGTTGCGGCAGCAATTTCTTTCTTCTTGCCGTGGGCCTGAGCACCTTCCAGTATTTTTTGGACTTTCTGCAAGTCGAGCATTGCAGCTTCGTAATCGCGATTTGCCTGATTCCAATCCTCGTTGGGTACTTCTCTCTCGCCGGCGCGGTATTCGGAGGCGATGGACTCCACAGATATCGTAGATACCGGCCGGTGTTCCAATACGTCGCCGGTCAGTTGGAAATTAGGATCCACGGGCGTGGTGTCGGACGAGCGGATGATTCTGACTGGAAGAGCGGTGGTCTCGAGCCCGGTCGCAATCGCGTCGGAAAGCTGATCGGCAAAACGCGAGCTGTCGCGCCGCGAAGTCTGGTCGCGGAATGTGACTTTGATCGAGAGCGTGGAACGGACGTTGTGAATTGTAGTATTTCTGGTTCGTTCGTCGCGGACATCGTCGCGGTTTGATTTGTACTGCTGCGCTTCATTGAGGTACAGCCAGGCGACCCCGACGCCGGATCCCAGCGGCTTCTCGAGATACTTTTTTGCCATTACAACGTAATAATCGCTGAGTGTTTGAGAGATCAAATTCAGGCGAAGCTTGAGGTCCTGATCGTCGGGCACAATTCCGCTGGCGCGCCGAAGATATTCGTACGCCTTCTGTACACCGATCTCGTCGGCTCGTCCCTGAATCGGAACGTGCGCGCTCTTCAGTTTCTGAGCCTCTTCCGATGCACTCTTTACGTAGTTCGGTTCGAGGGCCTGTATCTGGTCCTTCACCAGCGCGCGCTGTGCTTCGGGAAGGTCGGCCAGAACCTCGTAAGCTTCGATGTAATGCTTGTCCTGTTCAAAAGCGGCACTTTGCTGTATGGCTGCATCCGCGGCAGCGCGGTTTGTGGAGGACAGAAATTCGGATTGGGCCTGCTTCAGTGCGGCAGCGGATTCCGATGCCGGTTTTAGTTCCGTGGCTTTCTGATACTCCTGGACGGCGTCGCGCCACTTCTGGCTTGAGGCATCCGCTTTGCCGCGGTCGAAATGATACTTGTAGGTGGTGTCAATGATGGCAGCGATGCGAGGTTCTTCATCAGCGAATGCGCGAAATTCTGACAATGCGGTGACAGCCTCATCGTAGCGTTGTGACGAAAGGAGGGATTCCGCACTTCGCAAGGTCGCCTCGACACGCTTGTTCTCCGTGGCGATTGTGGTTTGCAGGGCAACTGCCTGGTCGAAGTGGGCGTCGACTTCCAGCGTATGGTCGACCAATTGGCGGCTTTTGGCGAGATGAACATATCCTGCGGTGTGTTCAGTGAGCGCTTGCTTGTAGGCCTGGAATTCGGCCCGGGCCTTGTCGATAACGAGCGCCAATTCCGCGCGAACATTGTCACGAAGTTTGGAAGCGGCTTCGTTGGTAGGAACCAGTTCGCGAACGTGATCGGCCCGCAAGAAGGCGGTCTTGAGATCAGGATAATTGGGGGTATTGCTCGAGGCGGAACTGCGGTAAGAAGATAATCCGTCCTCGCCCTCTTTCAACAGAAGGACGGCAAGAGCCTGCTTGGCAAGATCGAGGTGAGCGGCTTTCGGATAACGTGCGAGATAGTCCTGCCACTGCGCGACGGAGTGAGCCCGGTTCGCGCGCAAGAACTCGCCCAGTTCGGTGTCAGGCGCCGCAACGAAGACAATCTTCACGGTCGGCTTGAAAGGCGGAAGGGCGGTGGTTCCGGCTGGCGAAGAACTTAAGATCTGTCCAGTAAGAGCAGCGCGGTCGGCGAGCTGAGTAAGAGTAAGTGACTCGTCTTTGTCGAACTTCAAGTTAGAGGGAACTACGCACTCTGAAGCTGACCCGCGGGTAAGACTCATGACTCCCTTGGCATCACGTTCTATGGAAGTTACCGATGAATTCAGAGGAATCTTGATGAGCTTGCCATAGTTGGACTTGTTGATCTGAGTCGCGCCTCCACAAGAACGCACTTCGGCCTTGCCGTTGATCAACAGATCAGTGACTTGAACGAAGGCAGCTCCGGATGAACCGTCAAATAGCTCGATCGCTGTAATTGGAGCTTCTTTGGAGTGAAGTGCGGGACCTGTGAAAGCCACCAACATCAGGGCTACGGAAGCCCTCTTTACAGCAGATAGCAGACACAGTTCTCCATAAAATTTTGAACGTCGTGGCATAAACTCCCCGGAGTGACTGCAACAGCCATGGACTCGCCTTACGCAGTGTCCCGTATCATACTCAGCGCTTGGGCGAAGTCAAGCCAGCGCAAGTGGCAGATGCGGGGCACAAAAGTGCCATCAATCGATCACGCAATCAGTTGCCTGAGGTGTCATTTTGGCGTAACCTACATCCCGAGTTAGAGTCCGCCGCAGCGTGAAAATATGGCGCAATACGAGCAGAAAACCGACAGCCGGGAATTCGAAGTTGCCAACTCCCAGTATCCAAGTCTGTCGGGTGGGGAGACGACTGAGATTGCATTTCGTATCTGGAGCATGGACCAGACGAAACGCAGCGTACGCCTGACCTGGGAATCCGAGAGCGTTCTGGTCTACATGATTGCGGACCTGTTGGCTGCGAGCGGCGGTCATGTGGCCAATGCAGCGGGCGCGGTCATGGCAGCGCAATTCGAGGGCTCCAGGCGAGCCTTGGTTGCGGCCAAGAGAATTCAAACATCGATATCGGAGTTCGTGGCCTGCCGCCCTGGCGAAAGAATCGGAGCCGCGATCCTGATGTACCAGCCAAGCTTGAATGGTTTGAGCGGCCTCAGTACTGAGCTCGTTCAGTTTGCGCTCGAAGGAGCGAAGCCGGGGCAAATTTTGATCGTGGAGAATGTGTCGCGGAGCCTGCGTGACATCCCTGGGATAGAGATCCGCAATATGACGGCGCCGAGTGGAGACGAACAAAGTGGCTTGGCGGAATTGATTTGGACAACGCCGGAGCGGCTCGCGTCGTTGGAAGAATCGGTGGGAGATCTGGCTGAATTTCAGTTCAGTGATTCACGGGCTGGGGCCACGCTGATCGTTTCTTCTTCGATCCCTTCTTCGATCGCACCTCCCGTTACGCGGCGTGTGCCGTCAAGTGATCTTGCCGGCAAAGACCTTCCATTCAAAGAGCTGGCGCAGACCAACGGTCAGGATCGTTCACCGGTATTTGATCGACTACAGGACGGGTCAGGCGGTTCGTTTACTGAGGGGCTCGACGAGTTTCAGGAGCGGCCGCTTTTCACGCCGATGAGGATCGTTAGTGGCGTAGTTGCATTGCTTTTAGTGGCCGCCGTGATCGTAGTACTGTTCCGTCCAACGCGAGTGGTGAAGCGTCCTCTTCCGCAGCAGCCAGAGCAGGCTGTTGGAACGGAGAATCCAGACAAGCTACCGGCGGTTGTTCCTCAACCTGAGGTCAAGAAATCCGAGTCCGATGTGACCACCGTCGCCCCCCCCACGAAGGTGGCCGTGACATCTCAGCCGCACGCGCCGAAGTTGTCATCCGACAATCACGTGAAGGCAAAGAAAGGCAATCCAGAGGAGGCGTCTCCGCCTCCTGTTACTGAATCTGGCGGGTTCTCGCAGAAAGATATTCCCGAGTTGCTCAGGATGGCGCAAACAGATGCCGGAGCCGGACGTTACGACAACGCCAAGCTCGAGTTTAGAAAAGTGCTGGCGCTACAGCCTGGGAATCAGGAAGCAAAAGAAGGGCTGCGCCGGCTAGAACTACACTGATCTACAACTCGTCCGTTCCACGGTGTGCTCGTTCCTTCTGAATTGCGTCGGCTCATTCGGGCAAGGCGGGGCTTCCGCAAGGAGTAGTCGATGCCGAAACCATTTGACTTCGGTGGGGTCAACCTGACCGCTGGTGAAGAGAGCTCCAATGCGCGTCCGTCCGCCGAAATTCCATTCTGCATAGCGCTGCTGGGAGATTTCAGCGGACGCGCGAACCGCGGAATTATAGACGCGACCACGATAAGCAAACGCCGCGCTGTCTTGATCGATCGAGACAATTTTGACGAAGCGCTCTCCCGGTCTGGCGCTGAAATTCGTTTGCCGATGGCCGAGAGCGGAACGCTACGCCTGCGCTTTTCTGACCTTGATGACTTTCATCCGGATCGGATTTTCGAGCGCCTCGAGATATTCGGGAAACTCCGGGACCTCCGGAGCCGCCTTGAAGATCCCGCGACTTTTCCGGAAGCATCGAAGGAAATAGGGCTTAGCTCCGGCAATTTCGAGCCGGGAAAGCCGGAAACTTCGAGTGCAGTTCCCCCTTCTTCCGCGCTGCTGGCAGGCGGGAGCCTGCTCGACGAAATGATTGAGCAGACCGAGACACGGATTGCGACTGCTCGACCCCGCCGCGATGAAGTTGCTGAGTTTGCGCACCGAGTGGTCGCGCAGCATCTGGTGGATTCCCCCGATCCCCGTCAGCCTGAAATTCTTGCCGTGATCAATCGCGCGATTGGCGGTTTGATGAGCGCGATTCTGCACAATCCGGAGTTGCAGGCCCTGGAAGCTGCCTGGCGTGCGGTCTTTCTTCTGGTTCGCCAGCTTGAAACCGGATCGCAGCTCAAGCTCTACCTGATCGATATCTCGAAGCAGGAGTTAGCGGCGGACCTGGACTCCACGACCGAAGTGCAGGATACGGGAGTGTACCGACTGCTGGTGGAACGTAGTGTGGGGACGGCAGGTGCAGAACCCTGGGCCATCATGGTGGGGAACTACCGCTTCGGTGCTGAAGACGGCGAACTGAAACTGCTGTCCCGGTTAGCCAAGATCGCTCAACAAGCTGGCGCACCATTTCTTGCGGAAGCGAGTGCGCAGCTGCTTGGCTGTTCATCCCTGGGGGCCAGCCCGTATCCTCGGGACTGGAAGCTGCCCGAAAGGCCAGGCTGGTCCGAACTTCGCGGCCTTCGCGAAGCCGCGAGCGTTGGATTGGCTCTTCCGCGTTTTCTATTGCGATTGCCGTATGGGAAGAAAACATCTCCCCTGGAAACGTTCGAGTTCGAGGAATTTCCTGAACTGCCGGTGCACGACGACTATTTGTGGGGAAACCCGGCTTTTGCGCTCGCGTTGCTGCTGGCCCAATCCTTCAGCGAGGCCGGGTGGGATATGCGTCCTGGGACCACAGCCGAGATTGAAAGGCTGCCTCTCCATGTCTACGGGAAGAGCGGCGAGTCGGAGTCTAAGCCGTGTGCCGAGGTGCTGCTCACCGAAGATGCAACCGAGCGCATTACGGAGACGGGCTTAATACCGCTGATTTCGTACCGAGGTCGGGATTCTGTGCGGGTCGCGAGTTTTCAGTCGATTGCCGATCCGCCGCTGGCGCTTTCCGGCCGATGGCTCAAATAATTTGATGACACTGTAACGTTGGGTCGGCAGCAAACACTATCTTGTCGTTGAAGGACTCTCCTGAGGAGTTCACAGACGAAAAAAGTTTTTTTTGGGCAAGGAAGGGCTTGGTGCTTGACTGCGGTTGGGGCATGTGATAAACCGTGGTGCACTACGACCCGTACGGTCATCTGGCGAGAAGTCCCCCTTGATCGTTCGTTCCCCGGTCGACTGCAAATCGGAATTAAACAGCTTCTGAAATAGGCACTTCCTCGAAAACGCGAAGAGGTAGGGAGATAACATGGCAAAAGTCAGCACACAGCACAAATTGGACCGGGTGCGTCCGCCCCGCGTTCAGATTACATATGACGTCGAAACCGGCGGCGCGATCGAAATCAAGGAACTGCCGTTCGTTGTAGGAGTCCTGGGAGACTTCACCGGACAGCCCGAACAGCCGCTACCGAAGCTGAAAGAACGCCGCTTTGTCGAGGTCACCCCCGACAACTTCGATTCGGTGCTTGAAAGCATGAAACCGCACCTATCATTCGCGGTGGAAAACAAACTGAGTGAGGATTCGAACGCGGGCCAACTGAAAGTGGACTTGAAGTTCAGGAGCCTGGAGGACTTCGAGCCCGAGCAGGTGGCGCGTCAAGTGAAACCGCTCAAGGAACTTCTCGACCTGCGCACCCGGCTTAACGATCTGAAGGGAACGCTGCAGACCAACGACAAACTCGATGAGGCTTTACTGGATGCTGTAAGCAAGACCGACAAACTCGACAAGCTGAAAGCCGAAGTGGGACAGAAGGGGGAACCCAATGCCTGAGAGCCAGAAAGTTACTGGAAATACGGCCGTCGTAGAACAGGCCGCAGAGTCGAGTCTCCTCGATCAGATTGTAGAAACGGGGCGGTTCGGAGATCCGAGCGCGCGTGAGCGAGGCAAGGGTCTAATCAAGGAATTCGTGGCCCAGGTGCTCGAAGGTTCAATGACACTGGGTCGCGATGCCGATCAGATGATTTCGGCCCGCGTGGCGCAGATCGATCATTTGATTTCGTTGCAGCTGAACGAAGTGCTGCACAACGCTCAGTTCCAGAAGCTGGAATCGAGCTGGCGTGGACTCAAGTATCTTCTCGATCAGTCGGAAACCGGTAGCCAGTTGAAGATCCGGATTCTGAACGCGTCAAAGAAGGACTTGCTGCGCGATCTGCAGCGCGCTCCTGAGTTCGATCAGAGCGCAAGGAAGAGTACGGGCTGTTTGGCGGCGAGCCTTTTGGAGCGTTGGTCGGAGACTATGAGTTCAGCAAGCATCCCGAGGATCTGGAGTTGCTGGAGAAAGTTTCTCAGGTCGCGGCTGCTGCTCATGCGCCTTTCCTTTCGGCAGCGTCTTCCGAGCTGTTGAACATGGATAGCTTCACCAACCTTGACCAGCCTCGCGACATCGCCAAGATCTTTGACAGCACCGAGTACGCAAAGTGGAAGGGATTCCGCGAAAGCGAAGACTCGAAATATGTCTGCCTGACTTGCCCGCGGGTTCTGATGCGTCTGCCTTACGGCAAGGAAACTGCACCCGTTGAGGGCTTCAACTTCGAAGAGGGAGTAGACGGCACCGATCACTCCAAATACCTCTGGGGCAATGCGGCATTTGCGCTCGCGTCCAAAATGACGCAGGCATTTGCCACTTACGGTTGGTGCGTCGCAATTCGCGGTGTCGAGGGCGGCGGCCTGGTAGATGGGCTTCCTTCCCACACCTTCCGGACGGACGAGGGCGATGTAGCACTGAAATGCCCGACCGAGATTGCCATCACGGATCGCCGGGAAAAAGAGCTCGCAGATCAGGGACTGGTATCGCTGGTTCATTGCAAGGGCACGGACAAGGCTGCATTCTTCAGTATCCAGTCCTGCAACAAGCCCAAGTTGTATGACAGTGACGCGGCGACCGCAAATGCGCGCATTTCGGCGCAATTGCCCTACATGATGGCGACCTGCCGCTTCGCTCATTATCTGAAGGCGATGATGCGAGACAAGATCGGCGGTTTCATGTCGCGTGACGATTGCTGGCGCTTCCTGAATCGCTGGATCGGCCAGTACGTAACGCAAGACGACAAGGCAACGCAGACGACCAAGGCAAAGTTTCCCTTGCGTGAAGCGCGAGTGGATGTGGAAGAAGTCAAGGGTAAGCCCGGAGTGTATCGGGCAATCGCTTATCTGCGGCCTCACTTCCAGCTCGACGAGTTGAGTGTGTCTCTCCGGCTGGTGGCGGAGTTGCCGGCGGCAGCAAAGTAAGAACCCCGCATGTGGGCGCTTTAAACAAGGCCCTCAGTGGGTCTTGAATTCAGTAGGTCTAATTAGGAGGAAAGCAAAATGCCAGGTGATCACTATCTATGGATTAAAGGGATCAAGGGAGAGTCAGCAGCGCAGGGCCTAACCCCCGACGCAGGCGGTGACGGCTACATTGAACTCAGCAGCTTTTCGCTCGGAGCATCCAACCCCGCTGATGTTGGTGGAGGCGGTCTCTCCGCGGGCAAGTGCTCGCTGTCGGATTTCAGCTTTACCTGCGATCTGGATTCTTCTTCTACAAAGATTCTGGCTGCCCTGTACAACGGCACCCACATCCCCACGTGTACTTTCATCAGCCGTAAGTCGACGGGTGCCGGAACACCCTTCACTTACGTTGAAGTGGATATGACGGATTGCTATATCACGAGTCACAGTACGGGGGGCGGGGCGTCAGGGGTACCATCCCAAAGCGTCAGCTTTGCGTACGCAAAAATCCAGTTCCAGTACAGCACACAGGACACGTCATCCGGTTCGGTCACGAATGCCGGCACGGCGACGTACGACATCCGCCTGACGCAACAGACATAAGTCGGCCGTCGGTTTGGAACTTGGGTTGGAATACGCGAGGCATCTTCGCGGCGGGTAATTAGCCGCTCGCGGAGGTGCCTCGCCTTTAATTGCAAGGATGTGGGTGGGGCCATGAATGCGCAAGAACTTTACCGGGCAGGCCGTTTGGCAGAGGCGATTACAGCCTTGGGCGCAGAGGTGCGGGACAATCCTACCGATCCGCGCCGTCGAACTTTCCTCTTCGAACTTCTCTGTTTTGCGGGTGAATATGCTCGCGCTGATAAGCAGCTCGAAGTATTAGCGCAGGCCGGACCGTCGAGCGAAATCGGCGTCATGCTTTATCGGAGCGCGCTGTTCGCGGAACGCCAACGCCAGGATTTGTTTACCAACAGCCAACCGCCGCTCCCTGCGGAATCCGCTCAGCCGCTTCCAGGCGGCATGTTTAATGGAAAACAGTTTCAGTCATTATCGGATGCAGATCCACGCATCGGACCGCGACTCGAACTCTATGCCGCCGGAAACTATCTTCTGCTTCCTTTTGAACATGTAGCTTCGATTCAGATCCAGCCGCCCAAGCGCTTGAGGGATCTTTTGTGGACGCCTGCGGCGGTCCGCACTAACTCGTCGTTCAAAGGCACCGAATTGGGCGAAGTTCTGCTTCCCGTACTCTCCCCATTTTCATGGAAGCACGCCGATGATGCTGTGCGCCTGGGACGGGCGACGGTGTGGGAATCGCAGGAAGGATTTGACGATCAAGTTCCCGTGGGCCAGAAGATGTGGCTGGTGGACGATGAAGAGGTTCCGTTTTTAGAGCTCCGTGCACTCGAGTTCGATTCCGCTGCCGTTGCCGCCTGATCAATCATGCCTTTTCCCGACGAACTCCTGAATCCAATCGAGGGACCTAATCCCAGCGGCGCTAACCTGCGTTATGATCCGATCTACGACAAGATCAAAGAAGCTCGTCGAGAAGAAGACCAGCCCCCGGCGGGGATGACCGAACGCGACCGCAAAGTCGCCGACAATGTGCTGGTGATCAAGCTGTCCACCGAGGCGCTCACAAATAAAACCAAAGATTTGCAGATTGCTGCTTGGCTCACGGAAGCCATGCTGAAGCGCAATGGTTTCGGAGGACTGCGCGGCGGGCTAGCCCTGTGCCACGGGTTAATTGAGAAGTTCTGGGACACCCTGTACCCCGAACTCGAAGATGGGGATGCGTCGTCGCGAGGGGCGCCGCTGGGGTTTATTGGAAGGAAGTTGGAAATTCCTGTGAAGCTGGTTCCTGTCGTCGAAAAAGCGACATATAGCTTATTGGATTACCAGCAGTCTCGCGATGTGGCCTATGAAGACCAGGCCAAAGCAGACGACGCCAAGAAGAGGCGAGCTCAGCACATCAAAGAAAATAAGCTTACACCTGAAAATTTCGACAAGGCCTTCGAGGACACGCCCAAAAAGTTTTACGCGCAAGCCGAACAAGATCTCGACGCCTGCATTGCGACCCTGGTTCAACTGAAGAAAGCGTGCGATCCCAAGTTTGGTGATGAAGGACCCTCGTTCGAGCCCCTGGAATCGGCTTTAGGATCGACCCGGCATCTCATTCATGTTTTTCTGCAGAAGAAGCGTGAGAAGGAGCCTGATCCCGTGGAAGTCGTCGCTACCCCTGAGGGTGCTGCAGGCGCAGAGGGTGATGGTTCGGCTGCAGGTAGTGGTGCGGTGCGCACGGGAGTTCTGATTTCGGTTGAGAACTCGTCGGAACCTCCGGATCGCGTGGAAGCGATTCGCAAAGTTGCAGAGGCGGCCGCCTTTCTGCGACGGCGCGAGCCCAACAGTCCAGCTCCGTACTTAATGTTGCGCGGGCTTCGTTGGGGAGAGTTGCGTGCCGCCATTGATCTGGCCGATCCCACCCGGCTGGAAGCTCCACCTACCGACCTTCGGCGGCATTTGAAGAGATTGCTGCTGGAAAAGAAATACGAACAATTGCTGGAGGCGGCCGAGAGCGCAATGGCGCTTCCATGCGGTCGCGCATGGCTTGATTTGCAGCGTTTCGTAGTCGAGGCTTGCGATGCTCTGGGCGGTGGGTACGAATCGATTGCCCGCGCGATTCGTTCTGAGCTGAAGGCGTTGATTTCCGATATTCCGCAGTTGCTCGATGCTGCATTGATGGACGACACACCAGTTGCGAATACGGAGACACGGGCCTGGTTGGTTTCGTTACGCCAAGGGCCACCGGAGCAAGCCTCTGCTGCGGAACCGGGGCTGCATGTGTCTGCAAGTTCCAACGGATCGGCATCAAGATGGCCCGGGCAGGCGACGGACGCATATGCCTCCGCGCTGCAGGCATTACGCGAGGGCCAGGAACGGAAGGCGTTTGAAATCCTGCAGCAGGATATTTCGCGTAAGCGCTCCGGGCGAGAGCGATTCCGCCGGCGGATGCAATTGGTCGAAATTTGTGCCTCCACCAATAAAGGAAACGTGGCCCAACCCATTCTGGACGACTTAGCGGCCGCGATCGAATTGCACAAGCTAGATGAGTGGGAGGATCCAGGGGTGGTTGCGGGCGCTCTGTCGACCATTATGAAGATGAGCACCAAGATTCAGGCCGACAAGGCACAGCAGCAAAAACTATTCGAGCGTATTTGCCGGCTCGATCCCGCACAGGCCCTGGGAGACGGGAAGTAGCCATGCCCAAGCGAGATGCCACCGGCCCGGTTACGCTGTCGGTGCTCGACCGGCTCATCGATCGTGAACCCAAGAATAGTTCTGAGATTGCTTTTACGCGGGCTCAGTCTCTACGCGAGTTGAAATTGGGATTGAAGCGCGATCTGGAATGGCTGCTCAACACCCGAAGGACCATTGATCCTGCACCCGATTCGGCGCGTGAAACCGTGCGCTCCGTGTATCAGTACGGACTAAGCGATATCTCGTCGAAGTGGGTCTTGTCGAGCCGTGACCACGGCGACCTAGTGCGCGAAATGGAGCTGGCGATTGCCGTCTTCGAGCCTCGGTTAAAACGCGCGAAGGTACGCATGGAGCAGACGACGGGAAATTTTCGAACCTTGAAGTTCGTGATCGAAGGCCTCTTATGCATGGATCCCGCGCCGGAGCCCGTGCGTTTCGATACGGTCCTGGAACTTGGCAAGGGCGAGTACGAGGTTAAGGGAGCCGACCTTGCGCAATGAGCTGAGAAATTATTACGAGAGCGAGCTCACGTTTCTGCGGCAGATCGGAGCGGAGTTCGCCGATAAGTATCCCAAGATCGCTTCACGCCTGGTGCTGGAGCCTGATCGTTGTGAAGATCCTCACGCCGAGCGCATGTTAGAAGCGTTCGCCTTGCTGGCTGCGCGAGTTCACCTTCGGATCGACGACGATTTTCCGCAAATCACCGAAGCGCTCCTGAACATTCTTTACCCGCACTATCTGCGGCCGGTGCCGTCGATGTCCGTGGCGCAATTTCACACAGACGCGGAGCAAG